>JAZDOH010000114.1:0-3827 GCA_043798815.1 Candidatus Peregrinibacteria bacterium
CTCAAACTTACCTCTTACACCGCACCTATCGTCGTTAAAAATTACGGCAAAACAATTGGCGAAATTCAAGTTGGCAGCAGTTGGGATGCCGAACCCAAAGCGCTTATCTTTGACTCCCACGTAGCCTCTGCGCCTTCCAGCCGATGGAAAAAAACTTTAGCTCGCCTCTGCAGCGCTGATTTAAACAAAGCGCGCGCTTCCCAAGATTTAGAAGAAACAACACAGGAAATGGCGCAAAAATTTTTCCCCGACCCCATGCTCGAAAAATTCAATTCAAAAATCACCGTCAATCAATTACTTAAAAGATGCGGCGTTGTTGTGTCTAATGGCATCACCGTTCGCCCTCTTGCGCCTCAAGACGCCGCCTATGATCAATACGCCAACCTCGGCTGCAAAGGAAGTGACGAAATGTTGTTTTGGTCCGACCCTATGGTGGCCAACGGCTATCACTCTGAATTCGGCTCAACATTAAACTCCACCGCACTAAAAGGTTATAAAGAAACTGACATGGACGACGTCCTTTCTCGCGGTTATAGCGGTGTCATTGATAAGTGGAACCGCCTTCAACCACCTGAAAAACGCATCGCCAATCCCTTTAAAGGCTATGCTGCAAAAACATCTCCCGGCCTCGTGGCTATGGCTCAACAAGGACGCCTTAAAGCAGGTCAACCACCTACGGATGAACAACTTCAAGAAGCCGTAAAGCTGACTAAAAAACTCCATCTTCTGCCTTCTCAAACCACATCCATTCCGGTTCGGAAAACAGCCTGGATGAAGTATTCCTGCCGAGGAGATTCTGCCAATCTCCCTCCTATCATTTCATGCGACCCCTATACTTATCGAGAAAATGGAATATGCGTCAAACTATTGCCGGTGGACGCAGATGACTATAACGCCGTCATGGCCTTTGCCAAAGAACGCGCGCCGGAAATCAATAAATTAAAGAAAGAAAATACCTTATCCAAATTTTATGCCCAAAGAATCGTGGATTCACTTACAGCTATTAACGAAGAATTATCAGGCACTAAAATTTTCAGTGACATGACAACAGGTCATATTCCCCAACCATTTTTGATTCACCAGGAAATCCTTTCTTGCACAGAATACTATCGAGGCCTCCTTTCTGACCTCGAACACCAATACAACGATCTCTGCCAAAAAGAATGGGAAATTGCCATGCGCGTCTTGGAAATCAAAGAAACATACGTCACCAAATTGCAAGAACAAGCCGCCATACGCGCGGCATCATTTGAAGTAACGGAGAAGTATAAGTAAAAATGCGTTCTCTTGATTCTTTGTAAAAAACACTGCCCCCCTGTCATTCCCAAGAACAAAGCGACCTGCCCCGACCTGTCGGGGGCCGGGAATCCAGAAGATTGTCCTGATTATAGGTCAACTTATCTTGCGGATTTGGTATAACAGAGACTATCGTCATCGCGAGCGACTATCAGGAGCGTGGCGATCTTTGTTGCACCCGCTTTTCTGATAGCTCCTGTCCTGCAAGATTGCCACGCCTCGCTACGCTCGACCTGCCCCGACCTGTCGGGGGGTCGCAATGACGCGCAAGGGTAGCTATCTTGAAAAGAACATGTCAAACGCCCCTCGCCCAAGCAAAGTTGAAGTTTCAAACTGACCCACTTCCCAATGACGCCTTTTCTTGACGCAATTCTGCCAATCTCCCATTAAATACGTATGAGGTGGATCGCGCAGATTTTAAAAAAGAAACCTTTTATCAAAAGCGTCATCGTCTTTTTCCTTGCCGCATTTGCATGGATTCCCCTCTCCCACGGTGATCAAGAAGACCCCAATTCTCTACTTACTAAATACACCGCAGACGCCAAAAAATGGCTAGACGCAGGCGGCACAATCCGAGGAGAACAAATGGAAGGCATCGTTCCGACAAATAAGGAACGCCTTAAACTCGATGAGGAACTGCAAGCGATGGAAGAGGGCATCAGGCAAACTTCTAGAAAAATGACATCCATGGGATTTGAAAACAATTCCCAGAAAATTATGAATCTTTGGAAAAACGCCGAAGGCACGTCTCTTGACAAAGATGGAACCGGCCCGACAGACGACCTTTCCGCCTTAAAGCGCATCCCTCTTGGGCAATTTATAAATGATAAGGGTGATGAATTAACTGTGGACAAAGGCCTAGAAGCCGCCAGCACAGATCCGCCAGTAGCCGTATTCAAAGAAAAAACCACCACTTCCCTTCCTTATCGCTCTCAAGAACTCTTTTTAAAAATTTCTTTCTCATCTTCTCCTTCCAAAAACAAAGAAATCAAAGAACTTGAAGCAACAACTTATGGCATCGCCTCATCGCTCTTGCCGGATCAATTACTCAAAAGATTCGATTCTCAAGCCGTGGTCGGCTACCTCCTCGGCAAAGCCGGCCTCCAACGCCTCGGCCCGCGCGTGACGGTTCGCCCCCTCGTCGCACAAGACGAATTCTACATCAAATACGCCAACATCGACTGCCATCCCACAGACGAAGTCCTCTTCTGGTCTGATCCCGTCGTAACAGACGGCTACCATCCTCTATTCGGCACAGCGCTCAACAAAACCGTTCTCAACGGATACAAACAAATTGACATGGATAACATCACCTCCAGAGGCTACAGCCAAGCCATTGAAAAATGGAACCGCTTGCAACCCCCCGAAAAACGCGTCGCCAATCCCTTCAAAGGATACTCCGCCAAAGTTACCCCCGGTCTCGTGGAAATGTCACGGCAAGGCAGACTGTCCCCCGGAGTTCCCACAGACACTCAACTGTCCGAAGCTTTGAAACTTTCCAAAACACTGAAAATACTCCCCTCCCAAAAACTAGCTAAAAAAGTTTCCTTTTCCCCCCTTCAATACGCTTGTCGCGGAGAAAAACAAACGGCGCCTCAAATGATTTTTATCAGCGATGAACGGGCTACTGATGCCGGTTTGGTCGAATTAGATGATCACCAAAAAGAAGTGCACCAGACCACCATGGCCTATGACACCGCCCGCCTTCAGCAAATCGCCAAACTTGTCGATGAAAACAAAAGAAGCCGTCAATACGTGGAAAAAGCTATTCAACTTTACGCCCAATATCAGGAAGCCTTGGCTAGTATTGCCGGCGGAATGAATGCGGACAGCGCCATTCCCCAAATCACTCAAGTAAGACAACAAGTTTTTGAAAGCCTAGGCAACTGCCGCAAAATCCTTTCCAGCCTCAACCACCAACAGAACAATTTAGAGCAACAGCAATGGAAAATCCTTTTGCACGTTTTAGAAACGAAACGGATTTCCTGCACAAAGTTAATGGAAAACGCTTCCTGCACCCTTAACAGCTTCAGAACAAAAAATAGCTTCAAATAACACGCCATGAAAACGCGCTTATTCAAAAACAAAATTGCCCAAAAAATACGCCGAATTTTATGGCTGTTTTTATTATTTTCCTGCCTCTTCCCCCCGCCACCAGCGCAAGCCACCTACGAAGACGACTCCTCGGAACTCACATGGTTGTGGAGAAAAAAAGATAACATCCTAGGCATGGACCTAGGAGAAGGTCAGGACCCCTCGCCGCTCAAAACCGTCGGCATCGCCAATCTCTTACAGCAAATATGTTGGAATAACAACAAAGCCAAAGATTACCTCCAAAACATCATCGACATGGAGCGAGGCATCCGCCAAACCGCCCTCAACATGTACAAAAATCTCGGCCTTAGCGGACACGCCAGCCTTATGGCTGGGGGCGTCTCAGAATATTTACCTCTTTCTTCCCTTACCAGCAATCCTTCCACACCAGAGGATCTGAAACAGAGAATGCAAGATACTCTCAATAAGGCCTACAT
>JAZDOH010000109.1:0-6651 GCA_043798815.1 Candidatus Peregrinibacteria bacterium
CGGCAGCAGAACGCCGGCGCCGGCATACGACTGGCACACGTCGGGAGCATGGTCCCGAAGGTGAAAGGGGAGCTGGGAGACCGCTGAGAGCTTTTCAAGCAGTTAGGAATAATTTGGCAGGGGGCGGTACGGCAAGAAAAAGACCAACTGTAAAAAAATAACCGGTAACACCAGAACAAAAAAGTTAAATATTCAGCTTACTTGTACTCTCGCAGGAAATTCGGTAAATTAAATGAGTATTTTTAGTGTCAGCCAATGTGGAGAGGTACCCAAGTGGCTGAAGGGGACGGTTTGCTAAATCGTTAGGGGTCGCAAGGCCCGCGAGGGTTCGAATCCCTCCCTCTCCGCCATTCTTTGAATGGCGTAATCATCAAATTAATTTATGTTTTCTATTTTTTTTAAAATTCGGTTTTATTCCTGGTATTTTTTCGCTCTTATAATTATTGTGGCAGCTATAGGCGGTTTTTCTACTGCATATACTTATTCAAAAGTCACAACACTAACGCAAAAATCTTTATTAGAACATGTCAGCACTGTCGCGACTGCTATTGAATATGATCTTATATTATCTTTAAAAGGCTCTGAAGAAGATTTAGCTAACCCTGATTACATTGTCTTAAAACAAAAGTTAACTAAAATACGTGAATTAAGCGATAATGTTCGGTTTGTTTATTTGGCTGGGTTTCGCGAAGGAAATCCATTCTTTTTTGTTGATTCAGAACCTGCAGATTCTCCTGACTACTCTCCTCCCGGACAAGTGTACCCAGAGGCAACGCCAGCATTCCGTAATTCTTTTTTCAGCAAAGAATCAATTATAGAAGATATTTCTTCTGATAGATGGGGCACATGGCTAACTTCTTTAACTCCAATTATTAATTCGGAAAATGGCCAAATCATAGCTGTAATGGGTATGGATATTGACGCAAGTTCCTATTTCCAAACTGCTTACACCTATGCCGCATTGCCAGCCACAATCACCTGTTTTATCGTATTGTTGATCACCTTCGTTTTTTTACTTTGGAGACGAGAGCGCAAGTTTTTAGAATTTAAATCGGAACTGGTCGCCATTGCCTCTCATGAAATCCGCACACCGCTCATTGGGGTTACGTGGCTTACGGATGTTTTGCTGCAAGAGGATAGAAATTCTTTGACCTTGAGTCAAAAAGACAGCATTTTGCTCATTCAGGAAAGCGGGAAAAATTTATTAATGACCGTCAATTCTTTATTGGATTTGTTTGCCACGGAAAAAATGACCGATGGAAAGATTGTCAAAGAATCCGTTGCCATCGTGGATCTTTTGCAGGAAATCGCTGTGGATTTTAAACTAGCGGCTAGGGAAAAAGAAATCACCCTTATTTTTGATATTCCCGTTTCCTCCAATATTTCCATTACAGGCGATAGGGATAAGATAAAAAGAATGTTTAACAACCTTATTTCCAACGCCATTAAATACTCTAAACGCCACTCTGAAATCATTCTTGGCTGCAAGCCGTGTGGTAAAAAAATTGTGTTTTGGATCAGGGATCATGGAATTGGCATTCCGGAAAAAGATCAACAACGCGTGTTTAAAGGTTTTTATCGGTCGAAAAATGCGAAGCAATTTGTTGCCGATGGCACCGGCCTTGGCCTGCGATATGTCAAACAAACCGTGGAACTCCATAGCGGTCGAGTGTGGCTTGAATCCAAAGAAAATGTTGGCAGTACCTTTTTTGTGGAATTGCCCACCTCCTGATTTAAAGGGTGACTGATTTTTGCGGTTCCATGACAATAGCTTTGACGCCTTTGAGGGTTTTTTCCAAGCGTGTGGCGAGTTCACGGGACTGATCTTGTTCGCCGTGAACCAGCAATATTTTTTTTACGCCTTCGATGTGACTCAAATATTCATCCAGATCGTCCATATCAGCGTGGGCGCTAAAGGCTTCTAGAATCACTACCTCCGCGTTTACTTTGTACATTTGGTCGAAGATTTTGACGAGCTGCGCTCCATCCACCAGTTTGCGGCCGAGGGTGTTTTCCGCCTGATAGCCCACGATCACAATACTATTTTTTGGATCTTCGATTTGGTTTCTCAAATGGTGGCGAATGCGACCAGCTTCACACATACCGCTGGCGGCGATGATGATGCAGGGGCCAACGAAATAATTGAGTTTTTTGGATTCCTCCGCCGATCCCGTGTGCTTGAGCTGGCGCATTTCAAATGGATTGGCAATGCCTTTGAACTTTTTACGCGTTTCAGCATCGTAAAGCTTCATGTAATGTTTAAAAATGCTGGTAATGTTCGAAGCCAGGGGGCTATCGAGGAACATCGGTAAATTTTGAGGAATAAGTTTTTGTTCGCTCAGTTGATGCAGCCCGTAAATAAGTTCCTGTGTGCGTTCCAGGGCGAACGCGGGGATGATGATTTTGCCGCCACGTTTTACCGTTCGGTTAATCACTCGTGCCAGGGCTGGAATACCTTCCTCAATTGGCGGGTGGGTGCGGTTTCCGTAGGTGCTTTCTGTGAGGATGAAATCCGCCTGCTTGACTTGGTACGGGTCGCGAATGATTGGGACACGAAAGCGTCCAAGATCTCCCGTGTAAACCAAGCGCTTTATTTCCCCCTTTTCTTTGATTTCCAAAATGATGATGGCGGATCCCAGCACATGGCCCGCTTCCCTGAAAATTACATCAATCCCCTCAAACAATTTAAATTTTTTGTCGTAGGGCTTTCCTTTAAAGTGCGTCAAAGCTTCTTTGGCGTCTTCCTGGGTGTAAAGGGGTTCGATGGGGTGTAAGGCTGTGGCGGAAAGTCTCCGCGCAAAATATTCTGCATCACTTTCTTGGATGTACGCACTGTCCATCAGCATCACTTCACACAAGCTCTTGGTCGCTTCCGTGCAATACACCACCCCCTTGAATCCTCGTTTTACGAGCGTGGGGATGTTGCCGCTGTGGTCGATGTGGGCATGCGAGAGAATGACAACATCAAGAGCCGTCGGGTCAAATCCGAATTGAGAATTTTTTTCAAAGGCCTCCTTGCGATGCCCTTGGAATAACCCGCAATCCATCAGGATTTTTTTGCCATTCACCTCCAGCAGATGCTGGGAACCGGTGACCTCGAGGGCCGCACCGTAGCTTGTTAATTTCATTTTTGTTTTGCCTGCCGGCAGGCAGATTAAAGTTTTTTGCCAACGTATTCCGCCAATTCCACCAAGCGGCAGGAATAGCCCCATTCGTTGTCGTACCAGCCGAATATTTTCACCATATTATCCCCAATCACCTTGGTCAGCGGGGCATCAAAAATACAACTGTGAGGATCTTGAACGAAGTCGGTCAAGACAAGCGGTCGTGTCTCGTATTTTAAAACCCCTTTCATGGGGCCATTGGCAGCTTTTTCGAACGCGGCATTCACTGTTTCCACCGTCACAGGTTTTTTGGTCACCACAGTAAGATCCGTGATGCTGCCTGTGGGGGTAGGGACTCGAACGGCGATGCCATGCAATTTGCCTTCTAGCTCTGGGATTACCAGTCCGATAGCTTTGGCGGCACCCGTTGAAGTGGGAACCATGTTGATGGCAGCGGCTCTGGCTCGGCGCAAATCTTTATGGGGTAAATCCAAAAGTTTTTGGTCGTTGGTATAGCTGTGAATTGTGGTCATCAATCCGTGCTGGATGCCGAACGCATCACTCAATACCTTTCCCATGGGAGCCAGGCAGTTGGTGGTGCATGAGGCGTTGGAAATCACATCCATCGTTTTCGGGTTGTAGGTTTCGTGGTTGATTTTCATGCAAAAAGTCCCGTCCGCTTTGTCTTTGCAGGGGGCCGAAAGAATTACCTTTTTGGCGCCGCCTTTTAGGTGCAAAGCCGCGTCTTCACGCTTGGTGAATTTACCTGTGCATTCCAATACGATGTCCACCTTCAAATCCTTGTGTGGCAGGGTGGCAGGGTCTTTGCTGGCAGTAATTAAGATTTTTCCATGTTTGGTGACGAGAAAACCGTCCTTAAAGCTCGCTTCACATTCGTAACGGCCATAAGTGGAATCAAATTCAAAAAGATGAGCGAGGGTTTCCCCGTCCGTCAGATCATTGATAAGAACCACTTCAATATCCGGATAGTTTTCCTGAATGATGCGGAGCACTTGGCGGCCAATACGGCCGAAACCATTAATGGCGAGTTTCATTGGGTGTTAGGGGTTAAGGGGCTAAGGGGAATGGGGCAGATTCTTCGTCCCCCGCCAAGGCGGGATCCTCAGAATGACATTAGGAACGGTTTAGTAGAATAAAGAGCTCACGGATTTTTGGTGAGTGATACTTTCAATCACTCCGGCGAGCAGAGGCGCAACGGAGATTTGGCGAAGACCGGGGAATTGTTTAGCTTTTGGAATCGGGATGGAATTGGAAACCACCACCTCTTTAAAGCGCGCCTGTCGGAGGTTTTGGGAAGCCTTGCCGGAGAAAATCGGGTGGGTGGCGCACAGATAAACATCTTTTTTTGCGCCATGGGCCAGCAACGCTTTCTTGGCATTGAGCACACTGCCGCCCGTATCAATCATGTCATCATAAATGATGCAGGTTTTGCCCTTCACGTCGCCGACCACATGGGTGATGTGCGACACGTTGTGATCGGGCCTGGTTTTGTGCAAAAGCGCGATGGGAGCGCCCAATTGATCCGCGAATTGCTTGGCATTTTTCGCTCCGCCCGCGTCCGGCGAAACCACGACAATGTCTTGCAGTTTTTTCGTCTTAAAATATTCCGAGAAAACTTTTTTAATATTGAGATTGTCCACAGGAACGTCGAAAAATGCCTGCGCCTGGTCGGTGTGCAGTTGCAACGTCACCACATGATCCGCTCCGCTGGCAATCAGCAAATCCGCCATCACTTTCGCGGAAATCGGTTCGCGGGGAGTGTGCACTTTGTCCTGTCGGGAGTATCCGAAATGAGGCAGAATGACGTGCACTTTGCTGGCAAACGATCGCTTGGCCGCATCGCATATCAGGAATAATTCCATATAATCCTGGTCCACGAACTGGTCGCGGCAGGTTTGGACGATGAACACCTCATGTCCTCGCACGGTTTCTTCCAACACCACGTACTTTTCTCCGCATGAAAAAGTGGATAATTTAATTTTTCCCAGGGGCTGCCCAAGGTGTTCGGCAATCTCCTGTGCCAGTTTGGGGTGAGAAGAACCGGCGAAAATCTTGTATTTAATATTCATTGGTTTTTATTTTAGCACAATTGGCCATTCTGCAAAAATACTCATGGACTTTCGTATTTTGAGTGAGTTCCGGATGGAAAGTGCAAGCCAAGATGTTTTTTTGTCGTACCAATACCGGGTTCTTGTCATGGGTTGCTAGGATTTGGACATTAAGACCCGTTGAGATGATGTGAGGCGCGCGAATGAAAATACCGGGAATTATTTCCTTTCCCCATCGCACTTGATCCTCAAAGCTGTAGAGTTGCGGGCCGTAGGCGTTGCGGCTCACACGAACGTATAGCAATTTTAAATTCGCCAGCACGATTAAGCCGGCGCAAGTCCCATAGATTGACATTCCTGCTTTGGCCGATGATGTGAGCCATTGGTCGAGTCCGGTGGATTTTAGTAATTTCATTATCACGGTGCTTTCACCTCCCGGCAAAATACAAGCCGTGACGTCTTGGACATCCGCCAGAGAACGGATCAACTTAACTTGAACTCCGAGTTTTTCGAGCGTAGCTGAGTGCTCCGCAAAAGAACCCTGCAAGGCGAGGATGCCAATCAGGCCTGAGGTTTGAGCGGGAGGTTTTTGCATGGAAAGGTCAAAAAGTTGTACAAATAGTACAATTTGTACAAATTGTACAAGTTTAAAGGGGTTGTACTTCGTAACTTCCGCCGCGATCCAGGATTTTGAACCCAAGTTTTTCAATTTCCGCGCGAAGTTCGTCGGATTTTTTCCAGTCTTTATTTTTGCGCGCCTTGTTTCTTTCCATCAACAACTTGCTCATGGTTGGCGGAATATTGAATTCAACCGGTTCATCCAGTCTGAGCCCAAGGACGGAATCAAATTTTAAAATGGTGGCCAGCCTGTCTTCGGGTTTTATTTTTGCGTCATCCATCAAATCCCACGCCACGGCGAGAGCTTGAGGAATGTTTAGGTCATCGTCCAATGCGGCCATGAATTGATCGAGAGCCTTTTGATCCACATCCCCCTCTTTTTCTCCCAGCTCCTGCACCCGCAACTGCAGACGGCGACGAGCAACCTTGGCCGCATCCAGCCCCTTCCAACTGAACGTCAGTTCTTTTCGGTAATGCGCTTGTAGACAAAAGTAACGATAGTCGAGTGGATGGCAGCCTTTTTCGATCAGTGTTTGCAGAGTAATAAAATTATCTCCAGATTTGGACATCTTGTTTTGAGGAGATTCCTCGCTAGCACTCGGAATGACAGGGGAAATGACCAAAAAATTCCCGTGCATCCAAAAACGCACCCATGGTTTTTTCTTGAGCGCACCTTCCGCCTGTGCAATCTCGTTGGTGTGGTGGACGGAGATATGATCAATGCCGCCGCAGTGAATATCGAATTGTTTTCCAAGATACTTCACGCTCATTGCCGAACATTCAATATGCCAGCCCGGGAACCCCCGTCCCCACGGGGAATCCCATTGCATATCTTGATTGCCGTGTTTGGATTCCGTGAA
>JAZDOH010000052.1:0-5359 GCA_043798815.1 Candidatus Peregrinibacteria bacterium
GACCGAGGGCTTGGGCGACTTGTTCCATCCGTTTTTTCGCTTTTTCGACGGCGGATTTTTTGACGTACGGCTGTGGGGGCGGAGTGATGTTCACGCCCGTACCGCCCTGAAACTTTTCTTCCAGCGTCAAAATATTCCCCAAAGCCACCGTGATGCTGAGGTTCATCGCACGCATGTGTCCTTTTTTCCCTACAAGCCCCATCGTGATTTCGATCCACTCGGAAACGGTTTTCCATTGGAGCCTGTCGCGGATCACGCGGACTTTGTCGGTGGCGATGAATTGCTCGAACATCACGCGCGTCATGGGGCAGGTTGGCATCTCGATGATGCCATGCTGTTCGTGGAGCGTGCCCTGAGGAATAGCGGGTGCGTGTCGGCGAACGTGGTGTAGGTAGGTTTCCAAATCCCGCGCGGAATAGAGGCGTGCGATACCGGAAGAACAGCCGTCATCCGGAGGTTTAACGATGATGGTTTTACCCCCCAACCCCTGCGTGAGCGCTTTCCAAAAACGGCGATAATCGAGCGACAATTTGAAGAGTTTAAAAACTTCCACATCCACGAGCTTTTTGCGCGGGGTGTAAATCCCCTCTTTTTCAAGGCCGCTCAAGGCTTGTGCCGTGGCGTATTTATCCATGCACAAAGCGGAGGCCTGTGAGCCCGATCCGTTGAAATGGATTTTCCGTTTTTCCAGCATCGCCTGTAACGTGCCGTCTTCGCCGATGCCGCCATGCAAACCGATCAGCACATGAGAGGAAGTTTTGACGAACTCATCCAAACTCATTTTCTCCGGCAAAAACCATGGTTCGCTTAAATCCCCTTCCTCGGCGGCTAATTTATCAACCACCCGGCGCTTGAGTTCATGCAGGCGCGCCTCATCGCGCTTGGCCGACTTACACGTGGCCATGATTTCTTCCACGGTGTGATTGAGCGTCATCGCGTAAGGAATTTTCCACACATTGTGCTCCAAATCCAAAAGGTACGGGTGGGGATCGTACGCGACCGACCGGCGAAGTTTGAGCCAGGCATTGGTGCCGCTCATCACACTGACTTGTCGCTCCGCGGTTTTGCCTCCAAAAAGAACGTTGATGCGCTTTTTGAATTTGTGCACTTCGAATAGTTTTTGGGGAAAATGGATGTGGTAACGTCGGCAGGCGTTTTTTACCACGTGACGGAGCAAATCCGCGTGACTCATGCCGATTTGGGAGGATTGCTGGAACAAAAAGCTGTTTTGCTCCATTCCGCTGATCGGATTGAAGTCTGAAAACCAGAGATTCCCATCCGGCAGCAGCCAGCCATCAAACCGCGCAAAATCCCGCATGCCCAGGAGCTTGAAGAGTTGTTCGGCCTGGATTTGGATGCGTTCGACGATGTGATCCGGAAATCGGGGTGGGCAATGGTATGTGACGGCCCGGGTTGCCAGATATTTTTTGCGCGTATCGAAAATCTGATGTTCGGAGTAATCAATCTCAATTTCCGTGGGCAAAATCGCCACGGGCATGTCAAAACGGTTTTCCAGAATGATCACTGTGAATTCGGTGCCGGTACAAAAGGGTTCCACCACGATGCGGGTGTCGATGCGTTTTGAAAATAGGGAGCGCACGGCAACCAAAGCCTCCTCAACCGTCGAAACCGAATGCACGCCGATGCTCGAACCTCCCGTGGCCGGTTTTACGATGGCCCGTTTGAGTTTGTAACGGGTAAAAAAATCGGTGAGTAGTTTTTTGTGATCCTTTAAATGGCTTTTGAGGACGATGGAAGGAATGGCAAAAAATCCATGCCGCGCGATGAATTCATTCGACTCGTATTTATCAAACGCGATTTTACACGCCTCCACCGGGGAACCGATGTAAGGACATCCCGCGCGCTCCAAAATCCGCTGAATGCCGCCGTCTTCGCCAAACATGCCGTGCATGGCCGGAAAAGCGAGGTCGACGGTTTTAAGAAACCGCTCAAACGCCCGCCGGCTCATCGGCTTTGCTGAGAAATGGAGTTTAAAGTCAAAATCCGACGGCGTGTTGCAGTACAACTGCGCCCGGGAAATCTTGTACGCGTTCCGGCGGTGGTCGAAGTAAACGGGAAGAACTTCAATATCCTCCGACTGCAAATGGTCGCAAACCGAGCGCGCGGAATTGAGGGAAATCCCCCGCTCCAACGACGGCCCTCCGCATAAAAGTGCAATTTTTAACATATTTTCTCTAAAATATTGACGATGGTTAAATTATTTGCTATATTGTAGACAATCACTACGAAAAAGACCCTTACGCGGTTCTGTCCGTGTCGGGGGCTTTTTTTTGATCTTCTAAAATTGATCTTTTATCGTTTAAATAAACAATCCTCGCACCTGTTCTTTTTAAAAGAACGGAGCACTTTCTCTCGATGCCTGGAGATATTATAACGAGCAACTTTTCTTTTTGTGCTAAAAACCTTACTAAACTTGCGTAATCTCCATCGCTCGCAATGATAATCGCTTTTTCAAAATGCCCTTCATATGCATCCCGCGTCGCCTGCAAGACAAGATCTGCATCGCAGTTTCCTTTCGGCTTCCCCGATCCGTCATAAACAATTTCTTTAAATACAAGAGTAAATCCGGATTCCTGCAAATAAGTATAAAGGTTCTTATATTTTGGAATCAGTCCTATAAAAATATAAGCTCTTTGCACGCCATATTTTTCAGACAGCCAAACTCGTAGTCGTTTATAATCCAGCGGCCACCCAAGCTCATTGAGCGCTTTATCTAGATTCGCTCCGTCGATATATGCAAAATTATTTTCTTTTTTGTGCATCATTGAGATAATCCAAAAAAATTATTGTTGCTTCTAATGTACACGAAAACCCGTGTGGCTGATTTTACAATAGCCCATTCAACGAGGCGTATCTTCTGTCTTGTAGTCTTTGTCTGGTTTCTTTAACTACGCCAAATTTCTTTTTGGCTGGGTCATTGGGTTCTCCTGGCGAATTGCGATTAACTGTATCAACCGTTCCGCTTGTGGTGAATAATTCAGTTTCTATTTGCATATAGTGAAGTTAGCTTGTAAAAGCTATGACAATTTTCATTGTACTCTCCGTATTTTAACTAAAACAAGGAATTTTCTGGAACACGGCGGTAGGCGCAAAGAATTCCGGATTCGCTTAATGGCAAAACTTCGCATAAAACGATTAGTTGCCCGATGTACTGCCCATTTTTACATCCTATGACGAATAAATTTTTCCTGTATTTATTTCTTCCCAAAATTGCCGAAAATTTTGTCTTAAGTCCACGTTTTCGAGACTACGAAGTTTTTGGACATACATTTTAAAATGGTCGGCTATTTTTTCCGTGAATTTTTGTCTGTCGACCAAGACAGTTTCACCTTCCATAGTAATGGCATCCATTCCATCCATTATAAAAAAATGACTACTGGTCATCCCGGAATGGTAGAGCCCGCATCTAGCATTTTTCCATAAGATGTCTAAGGCGGCATCAGAAAGTGTAGGAAATACTTTTATAACTCCCGCCCGAAAAAAATTTCCAGATTCTCCAGTTGGAGTTTTTATGCCCCTATGATATTGCTCTATCATTTCGAAATAATGAAACAATAACTGCAGAACGGCAAAACCACAATGAGTGTCCTTACTTTTATTTAATTTTTCAGCATAGCTTAGAAACCAGCCATAGGTTCGATCATGAAAGACATCAATCATTCTATCAATGTCATGCGGTGAACTTGTTAAATAATCGGTCTGATAGCTGGGGCTTATTTTTATTATTTGGCTGACCATAGGTTCTGATCCTTTATTCATTAAAGCAGGTTAAAGTCTTGTATTCAGAGAAACTCTCGTATTTATCGAGACTGCAGTTAAAATACCATTTACCATTTTCCCTCCTTAAGCTGAATACATAATAATCTGCATTACCGTAGACCCACGTAATATATGCCTTGTCCCCATTGACGCTGTGGTATTGATAGCCAGTATTGGTTAGCCCAGCGCGATTTCGTAATAAATAATCATAGCTTATGCCGGCTTGTGTCAATTCATCTTCTGGCATATTAGTCATTTCGGCAATTTTTTTTCTGTCTTTAACGACTAAGGCATTAAATATAAAATCTTCAACTAATTTCTGAAATTCATTTTTTACGCTTTCTGATGTATTTTTTGGGGAAGAATTATCGCCTATTCCAATATTCGCGCCAGCACAGCCTGTTAGGGAAATAGACGCAAGTAATAAGAGAATCAAAAAAAATTTCATAAATTTAGGTTTCTTTACTTTTATAGAAAATGGGCAGTATTTTGTGCAACTCGATTTTATACGAAATGTTTACTGATAACATACCAGATTCTGTATATTAAGCGAACTTTATTCGCAAATGCCACTCGGTGATTCCCATGATACAATAACCCGTGTGTTTTTAGTTTAATTTTATGATTCCTCAAAATATCTTTCGCGCCTATGACATCCGTGGAGTTTGCCCGGACGAATTGAATAGAAAGGCGGCGGAGTTTATCGGCAAAGGGTTTGGGACTTACCTGATCCGAAACCTCAAGATCAACCAGCCCAAGGTGGTGGTCGGTTGTGATGCGCGGCAGTCGAGTCCAGAGCTTCACACAAACTTTCTCCGTGGGTTAACCTCCACAGGTTGCCAGGTGACGGATATCGGGTTGGCGCCGACTCCCCTTCTCTACTTTGCGAATACGGTGGGCGGATTTGATGCCGGGTGTAACATCACCGCCAGCCACAATCCGGCTCAGTACAATGGATTCAAGTTGATCGCGCGTGAGGGGCATGCGGTTTATGGGGAGCAGATTCAGGAGATTTACAGGATCATTGAGAGGGGGGATTTTGAGTTACGAGGAGGTTCTTCGCCTTCGACTCAGAACGACACAGGGTATTTTGGAAAATATCTCGAAAAACTCAAATCCATGTTCTCGGGCACTCGATCACTCAAAGTGGTAGTGGATACGGGCAATGGGGTGGCGGGAGGGTTTTATCCGATGGCGCTGGAGGCGTTGGGGCACAAAGTTATTGGGCTTTACACGGAACTCGACGGCACTTTTCCGAATCACGAGCCGGATCCGATAGTGGAAAAAATTCTCACGGCTTTAAAAGCCAAAGTGCTGGAAACTGGGGCTGATCTGGGGCTCGCGTTTGATGGCGATGGAGATCGTTTGGGGTTGGTGACGGAAAAAGGGGAATTTGTGCCGGCGGATCGATTGCTGATGTCACTCACTCAAGACGTTTTGAGCCGTCATTCGGGTGGGACGGTGGTGTACACGGTTTCTAATTCTCAAGTTCTCTTTGATTTGGCCAAGCAGTGGGGCGGCAAGCCGGTGATGTGCAAAGTCGGCCATTCGTATGTGGAGGCGGCCATGCATGAACATC
>JAZDOH010000058.1:0-14227 GCA_043798815.1 Candidatus Peregrinibacteria bacterium
AAAGATTATTGGCTGGCATGGCCGGTGCATTGTACACGAGCGATTTACGCCTGAAATGGCGGAAACGGTTCGCGCCGATTTCCCAAACGTCCGAATCCTCGCTCACACGGAATGCAGCCCAGGAGTAATCGCCAAAGTAGACTTTGCCGGTGGCACGGAGGGGATGATAAATTATATAAAACAATCGGATGCCACCCAGTTTATGCTCATCACCGAATGCGGACTCACTGACCGAATGAAATCTGAAATGCCAGAGAAGCGTATTGTAGGCTCCTGTGCCCTATGTCCGTACATGAAAAAAATAATGCTGAAAGATGTACTTACAGCTCTCAAAAATCCGCGACCGGATCAAATTGTGGAACTGCCAAAAGCAGTGATGGAACGTGCAGGAAAGGCCTTGCAAAAAATGCTTGACTTAACGTAAAAGGTTGGTAGAGTAATTCACTACAAACATAATTTACTCACTTAATACTATAAATATGCATCCAGAGTTAGATCCAAGTCTCGATATTTATTCAGAACCTCTGCCTGATACGCTTCGAACTGACGCTTTGATGCAACGTGCTGGAGATAGAGATAGGTTAATGAGGAAACTGGGAAGGGCTGGATTATTAGCTGGCGAACAAGGGCGTTTTGTAGCGTATGACTATGAAGGACAATTTTTAGCTTTCTGTTCACAAGAAGCAGTTGGAGACATGGCAGCAAGATATCGCGATCAGGTCGCAGGTTTTTTGAAAATAAGCGCTTTAGATGCTGCGAACAGCAGAGATAACTTGCGTACAGAAGAAGACATAGAAGTTGGGGCAGGTCTGGAATTTGAACATATCATAGATCGTACTATATATGATATGCTCAGAAAAGGATTACTGGAGGGAAGAATAGGGCAAATTATGGCATTTAGTCATACGGGAAAATTCTTAGGATTTATTGAATCCAGAAAAGAAATGTGGAAAGCTTTTGCCGATTTTCCTGGCCAGATTGGCTCGCTGCATACAGTAACATTTGATCAACATGATCTAGCTTCAGCAGCAGATGCGGAAACGAGTGCAACAACAGCAGATAGATCTGGAGAAATAGCTCTCCTTGCTCAACAATTAATCAACCTAGGTCAATTACCAGAAGGACATGGCATTGCCTATAGCCCAGACGGTAGCTTTACAGGAATCGTGAATCCTCTTCAATTAAATCCCGGCGAGGAAACATTGCATTTGTGGTTGCCTCCTACTCCTGAAGCGCGACAATCCCCTCACCCTCCTAGTTAATCACACCGCTCCCCAGACAATATTTCCCCTTATAAAACACCGCGAATTGGCCAGGGGCAATGCCATGAACCGGTTTTTTGAGTTTAACCCGTCCGCTTTTACCCCTAAAAGTAAGTATGCAATCATGGAATGCTTCTCCGTGGCGGATTTTGACTTTGAGTTTTGAGATCGTGGTCGGTTTTTCGGCGATCCATCGTAAATCCCTTACTTTGAATTCTTTTTGGTACGCTTCCTGCGGATTGTAACCGTAAGCGAGATAAACACGATTTCTTTTCACATCTTTTCTAATCACAAACCACGGACCGCCGGAAAGGCCCAGGCCGTAGCGCTGGCCAATAGTGTAAAACCAGCAGCCTTTATGCTCCCCCACTCGCTTACCGGTAACTGCATCGACGAAATCCCCGGGCTTTTCGCCAAGATGATGCGCGATGAAGTCACGATACTTGAATTTGCCCAAAAAACAAATACCCTGACTATCGGGGCGATTTTGGTTCGGGAGTTTATACTTTGTAGCGAGCGCCCGCACCTGAGATTTTTTGAGATGGCCGATGGGGAACATGGCGCGTGCCAATTGTTTTTGGTTGAGTCGACTCAAAAAATAAGTCTGATCTTTCACGGGATCCGGTGCGCGCTTGAGGTGATACTCCCCTTTTCGACATTCGATTTGCGCGTAATGGCCCGTGGCGACTTTCTCAAATTCTTTTCCGATGCGTTCATAAAATAATCCGAATTTGATGAATTGATTGCACAGCACATCCGGATTCGGCGTGCGGCCCGCTTTGGCCTCCGCGATCGTGTATTTTACAACGCGATCCCAGTATTCCTTTTGCATGGGAATAACTTTAAGTGGAGCTTTGATCTTTGCGCAAATTTTCCGCACATACTCAAGATCTGTTTCCCACGGACAATCACCCAAATGCTGAAGCTCATCTTCCAGCCAAATCTTCAAATAAAAAGCCGTCACATCATGACCTTGCTCGGCCAAAAGCCTAAGGGCAACGGAACTGTCCACGCCCCCGGAGGTAAGAACAGCGACCTTCATTATTCCAAGTAAGGTGTATTTGCCAAATATTCAGCTATTTGTCTGGCGACGCCAGATACATGTTCGCGCGTCTCGAGAACGACAACCGGATGACCTCTCTCGCCACGATCAAGCCTAGCGGACGCTCCTGTTCTGCTTTCGATTACTTGAGCCAAAATAGCGGGGTCTTCACAACCAACGCCCCCTCTTATAAGGGTACTACCTGCATCTGCGTCCGTCGGATGACGGGGGTAATCACCGTCATTAACCGGAAACGGGTGCACAAGATGGGCGGGTAAAATGCCACCGCCGTTAAGTCCCACACCCTCATCCGACCTTTCCCCCGGATCTTGCTGTATGCTTAAACCTTTCCTCATAATAATTCAGTTAAAAACAATTATATTTTACTTATAATTCATTTGCTGTCAACCGAAATCACTCGCCAACGTAGCCGCCCACCTGCAAATCCCAGAGTTTTTTGTAGAGGCCGGATTCTTTGGATACAAGGTCTGAATGAGTCCCCTCTTCCACGATTTTCCCGTCCTGCAAAACGACAATCCGATCCATCTTCATAATCGTAGACAGCCTATGCGCAATCACGATCGTGGTTTTTTGCTTCATGAGGTTGGCCAGGGCTTCCTGGATCAGCATTTCAGATTCCGAGTCGAGTGAGCTCGTCGCTTCATCTAAAATCAGAATGGGAGAGCTGGATAAAATCGCACGCGCGATTGCAACGCGTTGGCGCTCGCCGCCGGAAAGTTTAACGCCCCGTTCCCCAACATACGTTTGGTATTGCTGAGGAAAATGCATGATGAAATCGTGGCACTGGGCTAATTTCGCCGCGGTCGTCACTTCTTTATCAGAGGAGTCCCGCCGCCCGTAACGGATGTTTTCCATGAGCGTGCGATGGAATAAAATAGGATCCTGGGGCACAAAGCTGATGGCTTTCCGCAAACTGTCTTGGGTCACCTGGGTGATGTTTTGGCCGTCGATCAGGATTTCCCCGCCCTGAATGTCAAAAAGCCGGAGAAGAAGTTTGGTGATCGTGGTCTTGCCGCCCCCCGAAGGGCCGATGAGCGCCACCTTTTCACCAGGCTCCACCACCAGATTCAAATTCTGCATCACGTCACTGCCTTGGGGGTAAGAAAAAGCAACATTTTTGAATGCAATTTTGCCATTGAAAACTTGTAACATTCTTGCCCCAGGAACATCCTGAATCTCATGGGGTTGATCCAAAACCACCGTCATTTCTTCCGCGTCAGCCAAATTCTCATACAGGGCGCGAACGGTGCGGCCGAAACTCCAAAGCTTGAAGAAAAGATCAATGATATACGCCTGAATCCAAACGAAGTCCCCCACGGTGAGCTGGCCTTCTTTCCAAAATTGCACCGCAAAATAAAATACGATGAATTCAAATAAAATCATCAGCAAGGTCTGAATACCTTCCATAACCTGACCCAAATTCCAAGACAATATGATTTTTCTGCACCAGTCTCCAGTAACCGCTTTAAACCGCTCAAATTCATAATGGAAGGCGGAAAAAAGTTTGATGTTGATATTGTTGATGATGGTGTCCGCCAGCGCGCCAGAAATCTTACTGTCCGCTTCCGCTCGAGCGATATCGTATGGGAGCTTATAAAGCGAAAACCAATAATTAAAGCCAATGAAAAGGATGGTCCAAACCAGCATAGTGATACCCAGCAAAGGACGCATCCAAAACAGGACTCCGAAAATAATTATAATTCTTAGAGCTAAAGAAAGAAGGTCGAAATAAATTCTATCGGTGATACCTTCAAATGAACGCGTGAATCGGTTGATTTTTTTGATCAGGGAGCCGGTAAAATTGTTATTAAAAAAATTATAGGAATGAGCCTGTAAATAATCAAAACACCGATTGCCCAGGTTTTTCATTACATGTGCCTCAAAGTAAGCAACGGTAACACCGAGAATTCGCCAAAAAATCCAATCAAGGCCATGCAATCCCAAAATAATGACTAAAAATGTAATTAAGTGAGGCGCAATTGTGCCAACATCTCCACCGGAAGTTAAAGCATCAAAAAAACGTTTGTAAAAGTAAGGAGGCGTTAAGCTGAGCACGCTCGTAATAACAATGCCAATCAGCATGATGGCAATCGCCCAGGGATATCGCCGGGCTTCCTGCCAGTAAAACCAAAATGTGCGCTTGGTATTGAATTTCATTTTAAATCAAGATCCGGCAATAAAACGGTAAATCGCGCGGCCGACGAGCTGGTCCGGGCGGGCGTATTTAAGAAAAAAAGTTTGAGGAAAAAGCGGCGTTGGCTGAAAACCGAATTGTTTGATTTTTTTGACCACCCCTTCGAGCATCACTTCCCTGCCCTCATGGGCGCGGAAAAAGGGCAGCGCGATGACAATGGAGCCGCGAAATTTTACTTCATGCAGCGCTTTGAAAAAATCGAAATACAGTTTTTCCAATTGGGTCACCAGGGGCTGCAACTGGTCCGCGTGCCACTGGCGTTCCTGAGGAGGCCCCAAATACCCTTCGCACGCGATGGCGTCAAACGAATGATCTTTGAGCGGCTTTGTGGCATCGTGAACCAAATACTCCGCCTGAGCTTCAATTCCAAATTCCTGCTTCAGCCATTCCACGTTTTGCCGCGCCCCCTGGATCAGATCCGCACTGATGTCCGAACCGAACATCCGATGCCCCATGAGCAATCCTTCCATTAAAACCGTGCCCGTGCCGCAAAAAGGATCCCAAACCCGCCCGCCCGTCTTAACTCCGGTGAGGTTGATGAGGATTTGGGCAAGTTTGGGCGGCAGCATGCCCACCTTCATGTTTCGATAAGGTTTTTCATAATCCCGCTTGCTGTACGCGTCGATGTCTTGCGCGGCGACCACCTCCCCGATCAAAAAGTGACCTTTGTCCTGAGCGATCACCAATTCAATCCCCCGCCCGCCTTTGGCGTGGCCCTCTTTAAAAAGTCCTTTGCTATGAGCCGAAGACAGGTTTTTGTAATCCTGGTTCACAAACCGGCTTTTGATGTCTTCCGCCTTGAGCGACTTTTTGAGCCGCGAAAGGATTTGGCGCAAATTCAAACGCTGGCCTTCGTAAACGCTGAGCCCGTAAGTGATTTTTCGATCAGTGTACCGTTCGCTCAAAACTTCAAACAACGTCTGATTCAATTCGTTTGGCCGCGCGGAAGTTAAAAACCGGGCCGCCTTGATGACTCCGCCAAATCGATTCAGATCCGATTGGATGAAGGCGGGTAATTTCATCATCACAAACTCACGGCCAATCGCCTCAATCGATGGATTGGGATAAACCGAGAAGAGTTCCGCGAGGGATAGTTCACGGTCTTTGCCGAGAATGAAGAGATACATTGACATAAAATTTGCTAAATGCTATATTAGCATGCCTGCCCTTCCGCATACCATGCGGAAAAAAGTTACAGAACTCATTCATCTTATCATTTCAGGCATCCTGATCCTAGCGATCGGCTCCTTGGGCGGCTATACCGTGGGGTTTCTTCGGGCTACACGCCAAGCATCCCTGCCAATCCAAACCATTCCGGATATCAACGAGGGCGTGGCCACCATCCAATTCACAGGAATAGAAAAAGGCGAACTCAAAGGCCAACTCACCGGCCGCAAAGCCCGCATCGCCTACGACAAAAATCCTATTTTGATTTTGGCGCCTGGAGATACTTTTGGTATTCCTATGCCTCAAACCAGCATCGGAGCATCAACCGCCTCCGCAAATGCCCCCGTCGACGCGCAGTTCGTAGCGAGCAAACGCGGAAAATATTACTACTCCGTTTCAGACACCAAAGCCCAACAACTTTCACCTAAAAACCGGATTTATTTTAAAACCAAAGAGGAAGCTGAAAAAAAGGGGTACAAACCAAAGTAACACCCAGCACCTGAAAAAATCTTGCCAACTTCAATTTTTGAAGACCTCTTCCTACCCCCTTCAGCGACAATACAGAATTTTATCGATAATCTCTTGTAAAACAAGCTGTTTTTTGCTATAATTATTAGAAATAAAAGTCAAACATGCTTACTCTACACACCGCATCATTACATAAGTATGGGCTGAACCGGATTTTCGAATTCGTGAAAGCCGCGGGATATGATGGCATTGAAATCGGAGTGGATAAGAGTAGCTTCGATACCCAAAATGCCGAGTATATCAAGCAGCTTTCGGAAGCGTATCAACTGCCGGTCTTGGCTTTGCACGCCCCCGCGAATGGCGCTCAAAAGAGTGTGGAACACACCATCCGCATGGCTGAATTTTTGGGCTGCCCCATGGTGGTGATCACTCCGCCTAAATTGCTCGATTTCAAGTTCACAGCATGGCTTAAAAAAGAAGCGCCGGAATTACGAAAGAAAAAGAGAATTCAAATCGCTTTAGCGAATGCCAATGGAAACACCATTTTAGGTTTTTTGCCGGAGCGGGCGCTAAACAACCTGGACTCCCTAAAAAAATTCGGCATGGTGGCCTTAGATACCTCCGCCACTATCTCCAAAAAATGGGATTTGATGCGGATTTATGAGCATTTGAAAAAGCTGATTGTTCATGTGCATCTTTCCAATGTCCGCTATCACAAAGAATACTCTCTGCCCAATGAGGGAATTTTGCCGCTTGAAAGCCTGTTAAAAAAATTAAAAAAGGATAATTTTAAGGGTTGCATCAGCGTGCTCGTGCGTCCTCAGGAACTCAACGCGGGCGATGACGCCGACGTCATCCATAAATTAAAAAGTGTAAAAAAGTTTGTGGAAGAATATTACAATTGACTTTCTGACTCATCACCGATACCCTAAATGGGCTTTATTAAACATGTACGACTATGCCGAATTATCTACCAAAAGGAAATAAACGAAAACGGTTCAAACGCCATGGATTTTTAAAACGAATGTCTAATAAGAAAGGAAGTCAGGTTGTGAACCGACGACGAAGCAAGGGTCGGAAAAGACTGGCTCAATGATCGCGTACCTATGCTTGCCAAAAAAAACCGTCTTGGCGACAAAAAACATCTTGAAGAGCTGAGGAAAAAAGGCCATGAATACCGAACGCCCTCACTGACCTTCCGGTTTTTACCCAAGATGATGCCTCCATCTCAATTCGCCATTACGGTGAGCCTGAAAGTCGGGAAAAAGGCGGTGGAACGGAATCGCTTGCGACGGCAAATTTCCGAAGGAATACGGATACAATTACCGCTGCTCACTCGCAACATTTTCGCCTTGGTGATAGCTCGACCCGCCATTCAAAAAAGTGATTACCAGGAAATCCAAAAAGCTATTCTTCAATTTTTTAATCACCTCCAGTCCTCATGAAAATCAATTGGTCACGATTCCTGCTGTTTTTTCTAATCGCTTTGGTGGTTCTCCAGTTTTTATCCAAAAAAGAAACAGTACAACCCAAAGGGGAAGATATTGCATTACTAGCCAAGACAAAGTTTACCCAAGGCAATGAGGTGCAGGTGCAGGTAAAAAACTATCGTGAAACTCCTTTTACTCTTGCCATCCCCTGCCCCACCAACCCCTTGAAAGTAGAAAAATACGACAATGGAGAATGGAAGGAGGTGACCGCCACAATCGATCCCACCAAGTGCCAAGCGCATGATTTAGTGATAGAAACAGGAAAAACAGAAACAATTAACTTTGGACTTTGGAGCTATCCCCTGTTCAACGAACTCGGCCGCTACCAAGTGAGCGTGGTAACACAGCTCGATGGAAAAGAAAAAGTTTTTTCACGCGAATTCGAAGTGGTCAAACCTGGTTTTTTTAGTTGGATCGGGCATCACATATTTTATCGACCGATTTTCAACACGTTGATTTATTTGATTTCCATTATTCCAAATCACGATTTTGGCTGGGGTATCATCCTGCTAACTCTGATTGTAAAAATTCTTCTTCTAGGACCAAATCAGCGCGCGCTGAAATCACAAAAATCTATGCAGCGACTGCAGCCGGAATTAGACGCCCTGAAACTTAAATTCAAAGACAATCAGGCGCAATTGGCTCAGGAAACCATGGCTTTGTGGAAAAAGCACAAGGTGAGTCCTCTGGGCAGCTGTTTGCCCATGATCATTCAATTTCCAATTCTAATTGCCTTGTTTTACGTGGTGAGGGACGGGCTTTCGGTGTTGAATCCGGAAGTTTTTTACGAACCACTTCGTTCGTTCGATCTTAAATCCATGAATGTGAATTTTTTGGGCGTGATTGATCTCACAATGAAAAATGTGATCGTTCTGCCTGTGGTGGTGGGCGTTCTGCAATTCCTGCAAATGCATCTTTCTTTGGGTAAAACCAAGCATCCGGAAGAACACCACGACAATCCATTGGCCAATATGTCGAATGTCATGAAGTACACCATGCCTGTGATGATCGCGTTTTTTACCGCTTCTTTGCCCGCGGCTGTGGGTTTTTACTGGGGAACTTCCACTTTGTTCGGCATTGCTCAGCAATGGGCGGTGAACAAAATGAAAGTTTGAATTGAAAATTTAAAATTTTAAACTTAAACTTAACTTATGGACTTAGTCATCAAAGAAACCTTAGAAAAATTATTGGAGGTGCTGGGCATCTCCTTTAGCGGCGTCAAAGTGACCAAAGAAAGCAATGACGCTTTTTACGTGGAAATCGAAAGCGAGCATTCCAGCTTGCTCATTGGTTGGCACGGTGAAACGGTGGCTTCTATTCAGCATCTTTTAAAATGCCTGCTATATGAAGCGGGGCTGGAAAGCAAGGTGCAGGTGGTCGTGGACATCGATGGTTATAAAAAGCGGCAAGAAGAAAGCGTACTCAGGCTAGCCGAACGCAAAGCAGAACTGGCCATAGAAACAGGCAAAGAAGTGAAGCTCCCCCCAATGAGTCCTTACTTTCGCCGCAAGGTTCACATGCATTTGGCCAATTCACCCAAATTCAAAGATGAAGTGACAACCGAAAGCGTGGGTGTGGGCAACGAACGAGCTATCAAGATCCTTCCGAAGAAATAATTACCATTTCAGTCGTTTCAGCGCGTCTTCGGCTGCTTTTTGTTCTGCGATCTGCTTGCTCGCGCCCGCGCCCTTGCCCACCAGCCGATCACTGATGTACGCCCCCATCATGAACTCTTTGGCATGGTCTGGACCGGATTCATGGATCACCTTGTAATTGGGAGTTATTCCCGTCTTTTCCTGAGCGGTTTCCTGAAAATGAGATTTAGCGTCGATGTGCTCACCTTTATGCAAAATGGATTTTAAATGAACGAGTAAAAACTTTTTGATGAAATCACGAGCTTTGATGTAATTGAACTCCAAATAAATCGCTCCAATCAAAGCTTCAAAAACATTGGCCAAAAGATAGCTTTTTTCACGCCCACCGGATTTTTCTTCACCATGGCTCAAAAACAAAAGCTCCCCCAATCCCAAGCTCTTGCTCACCTTGGCCAGCATTTCCCCTTTCACCAAAGCCGAGCGCCAATTGGTAAGCTCCCCTTCAGGATTGGGATAATTTTGGTACAGGAATTCCGTGACGACCAATTCGAGCACCGCGTCGCCCAAAAACTCCAGCCGTTCGTTGTGTTCAAGCGAACTGGACTTGTGTTCGTTCAAATACGAACGATGAACAAACGCCTGACGGAGCAGGTTCTGATTTTTAAAATGAAGTCCGATTTGTCTTTCCAATTCTTTGTACATGCCTTTTTCAGCTTACCTTCAGGGTGGGGTCGTGTGCAATGGCATTAAGCACACCATTCACAAACTTACCGCTGTTTTCATCACCGTACGTTTTGGCGATTTCAATGGCTTCGTCGATCGCTACCTTGAGGGGGACATCTTTTTCAGGATCGATGAGTTCACAAGCTCCTGTGACCAAAATCGCACGCTCCACGGGATCCATTTTTTCCACAGGCCATTCCGGTGCGTATTGTTTGATGAATTCGCGAATGTGAGGGTAATGTTTTTGAATTTTTTTCGCCAAATGATGGGCAAAAGTTCTATCTGAAATTTCCACTCCATATTCGGAAAGGTTGTAATCCAGAATTTCCAAAAAATCGCCGCCGCGCGCTTCGTGCTCGAAAAAGCTTTGCATCACGATCACGCGGGAAAGATGACGATAGCTGGCCATTAGACTTTAATAGTGGTAACCGCTTTCTTTTTTCCTCTGGATGCCGCGGAGAGCCTGCCCAGAGCCTTGAGTTTTTTCATCGAAGCAACCCTTCCCATCAAACGTTTGCGGGCAAAGTTTTGGAATGACTTGTAACGGCGCTTACTATAAGAGCGTGGCTGCTTACGTTTTGGAGTAGGCTTCTTCATATAATGGAATAAATGCTGGGTCATTCTAACGCATTTTGTGGCGCTTTGCAACCCTTTTTGATATAGTGGGGCAAATAAATTAAAAATGACTGTTTCTTCCAAAAAAATCATTCGCAACCTCGCCCTCCTGCTCCTGCTGGGTTTGGGTCTTTTTTTGGCGGCCAAAACCGCGGCGGCTCAAGGGGCGCTCGGGTCGGATTGGGCGCAATTTATGCAAAAAACAGGATTGAGAAATTTCTCAGGAGCCGGAAGCGAAACAGGCGAAACATTGGCCATTGGATTTATTAAAAATGTGGTGCGGATTGTAAAATACGTGGTGGGAGCTTTGGCCGCGCTTTTTGGAATCATGTACGCCACTGCCTTGATATTTTCGGGAGACAAAGAAGAAACGATCAAAAAACAACAAAAGAACTTCATTGGCTTGGCCATAGCGTTTGTGTTGCTCATGGTCGCCGACCCAATCGCCCGAATTTTCAATCCGGAGGAATCAACTTCCACCGCCCTCATTGATTTTGGCGCATTCAGAGACCAATTGCGGGACATTGTGAACTACGCCAAGTGGCTTCTCGGTTCTATCGCCGTGCTTACGTTTTCTATTAGCGGAATCAAGCTCATCACCGCCCAAGGGGAAGAAGAGAAAATCACCAAGGAAAAAAAGAATCTGGTATGGAGTCTCATCGGACTTTTGGTGGTTCTGCTTGCCTCGAATATTGTGAATGCGATCTACGTGGTTCAGGGGGAAGCTGCAGGAGAGGCGTTCACAGGGGCTATAAGTCCCGCCGCGATTACTACACCCATTCAAGAAGTGGTCGGAATCATTCGGCTTCTCTTGGTGTTCCTGGGCCCTGTAGCTGTGCTGTTCACCATTTATGCGGGCTTCTCTTATCTCACTTCTTTGGGTAATGATGAGCAGGTCACCAAGGGGAAAAGCATGCTGGTGGGAGGAGTTACGGGGATCATCATCATTTACATAGCTTACGCCATTGCCAACACGGTGCTTAAAGCCTCTTTTGCCGGCTAACCATGAAACATCTTCTTTTAAAAATCAGCGGCATGACCATGATATTCGGAATAGGGTTGATGCTTGTAGCCCCCATAGCCCTGATGCAGGGAAGCCCTTTTGACGAATCGCTTCAAAACATTCAGGAAAAATTAAATGAGCAAAAGGTGGAAGTGATCGATTATTCCTCAAAACCCTGGGGCAATTTGTCCCCTGAGATTATCGATACCCTCAAAACCAATGGCTTTGATAGCCTGGAGGCAATAAAAAAACAATTTGAGGAAGAAAATTTAAGCCCACAGGAACAAGTGGAGGCGCTGGAAGGATTTGATTTGTCCAACCCTCAGGCGAATCAGGTTTACAGTGAAATGATTTACGTCGGTGAAAGTCAGTTGAATTCAGTGCTTTTGACAGTGGTCAATGCGTTCAAAATTCTCATCAAGTGGCTCGCGATTTTAATAATTGTGATTTCGGGCTTGCACCTGGTGATGGGCCAGGAAGACACCGCCATTAAGGAACAGCAACGGCATCTCATTTTCGCTGTAATAGGTCTTGGAATCATTTTGCTCATTGAAGCGGTGATCAATGCGATTTTTGGAGCGCCCGGCGTGACCAAAACCGTCACCATGTTCGATTTGGAATTCAGTGATGAAATTTTGGGAGTAGTCGCTTACCTCAAGAGCCTGCTGGGCATTTTGGCGGTTGCCATGATGGTGCTCAGCGGGGTGCAGCTGGCTTTTGCATTTGGGGAAGAGGAAAAGATGAAAAAACAACGACGGGCTGTGCTGTGGGTTGTGGTGGGCATGGTGCTCATAATGGTTGATAAAGTCGTTGTGGATAATATTTTTGGTTCATCGGTCAATTTACTTCCCGGAAACCCCAATGCTCCTTCTGCCATCACTACAGGCAATGTGGCCAACGTAATCACCCTTCTCGCCAATATTGCTAAGTTCGCTTTGGGCTTTATGGGTCTTGCCGCTTTTGGCGCGTTGATTTACGGCGGGGCTTTGTTTATTGCCAACTATTCGGACGAAGAAACGGTTGGCAAAGCGCAAAAAATCATCAAAAGCGCGGTTATTGGCATCGTGATTATTTTGAGCGCTTATGCCGTCATCGCAACCTTGATTGGCTTTTCGCCTTGATTTCGGGTTAATATAAACGCATGACTGGCAATTCATTTGGCACTTTTTTCCGTATCACCACTTGGGGCGAATCGCATGGTTCCGGAGTTGGCGTCGTGATCGACGGCTGCCCGGCAGGATTAAAAATTTCCGAGAAAGAGATTCAGCGTGAGCTCGATCGAAGAAGGCCGGGGCAAAGCCGGATCACCACCGCGCGAAAAGAAGCCGATAAAGTACAAATTCTTTCCGGAGTTTTTGAGGGGAAAACAACCGGCACCCCCATCAGTCTAATGGTGAAAAATGAGAATGGTAGAAGCGAAGATTACAAAACGGTCTTTCGCCCCGGCCACGCAGACGAAGCCTACTTTCTTAAATACGGATTGTGGGATTATCGCGGAGGCGGACGTGCCAGCGCCCGTGAAACGGTGGGACGAGTGGCCGCCGGAGCCATTGCTAAAAAACTCATCGGAAAAACGGAAATTTTGGCTTACGTTATCCAAGCCGGCGACCTCATTGCGGATATCAACCCAAAACAAGTGACGTCGACCGACATCGAAAAAAACATCATGCGGTGCCTGGATCAAAAAACCGCCAAAAAAATGATCGCGGAAATTGAGGAAGCCAAAAAAGCCGGTAAATCCCTGAGGGGTGTCATCGAGTGTGTGATCCGCCATGCCCCGGCTGGATTGGGAAGTCCGGTGTTCAACAAACTCTCTGCCAGACTGGCCCAGGGAATGATGAGCATTCCCGCAGCCAGAGGTTTTGAGTTTAACGGAGGTATTTCCGGCGGCATCAGCAACGGAAAAGAAATTATTCTGCGCATTACTTTTAAAGCTCCAGGAACCACCGGAAAACGCCACGACCCTTGCGTTTTGCCCCGCGCCGTCCCCATCGTGGAGGCAATGACTGCGCTAGTGCTGGCGGATGAAATGTTGATCCAAAGAACTGTTCGGGTATAATGAACAGGCTTCATTCATTAACCTTTGTTTTATGAGCTTCCTTCAAAATTTTGACTGGTCTTTTAAGTCGATCGCCAAAGTCATCGGAATGATACTTGCGGGAATTGTAGTGCTCACTATCGTCATCGCCCTTTTTGGCTTTTCCATGCGCACCATTTTCCAAACCGCCAATGATCAAATCCCAAGTTATTCCGGGGCGGAAAAAATGGGATTTGCAGTGGATCAGGCAAGCATGGGTCGAAGCATTGCCCCCATGCCACCCGAAGGAGGATATGTAACGGGCACGGATGCCGAATCGTATGAAGTAAAAACCTACAGCGCCGACGTAAAAACCCGACATCTCGAAGAAACGTGCGGAAAAATTTCCGCCCTCAAGCCTCGCCCCGATGTGATTTTTGATACGGCCAACGTGAATGAAGATTCCTGCTACTTTAGCTTCAAGGTCAAAAAGGAAAAGGAAGCTGAGATTATTGCCGTTATTGAAGAGTTAAAGCCGGAAAATGTAAACGCGAACGTGCAAACCATCAAAGGAACGATTGAGAGTTTTGACAAACAACTCCAGATTCTGGAAAACAAACTGGCTTCAAT
>JAZDOH010000036.1:0-2772 GCA_043798815.1 Candidatus Peregrinibacteria bacterium
CATTTTGGACAGCGTGAATCATCCCATCCTCAAAACCATGGTATTCCGCGAACGGGAACGTCTGCTCCGGGGTGAAACAACCGCCGTGAATGATTGGGACAAAGCCGTGGTGGAATTTGTTAAACATGATGATCGCGGAGACCGCGAAGACATGCTAAAAGACCCCGATTTCCGCGAGCGTCTATTCTCTTCCATCCAATTGATTTTACGGGATTACCCCGATTGGTTCCGAGACAATAGTCGAAATTTACCCAAACGTCTGACAACGTCCAACACAGCGGGTAAACCCACCAGCCATGACCGGCTGGCTCGGGCCAAAACCCTGATCATGCTGGCGGAAGAAGCCAAGTGGGTAGTGGAAAATTACGCCAAAGAATTAAAATCCGAAAACCTCGTCGAAAAACTCGAAGCCGCCAAGCAAGACCGCCGCAGCCGCGACGCAAGAATTTCGCCAGACACGAACTTTAAAGACGTGAACACGGTGGTGGACAACCGGTACCAAACCATCGCGGCTCGCGGCGGGTTCACCGGAAAAGAAATGGGGTTGAGCGTTCTCAAATTCGTCGCGACGATTTCGGCCGGGGTTAACGTCATGAATTCTTTCCGGGACAGCGGCTGGAAACACTTGGATCAAGGCATCGATGCAGCCATAAAAAACCCCCTCATCTACGCCAATATCGGAATTGTTTACGGAATCAATCGCTATCGTGAAGATCCGCGTGTAGCCCAATTAGCCACTGTAAGTCCGGGCCGACGAATCGAAATCATGACTCATGTTAGCTTGGACAGTCTTGCCCGCAAATATGGAAAAGATTGGGTTCAGAGCTTCATTGCCACCCCGCCCGAATGGGAAGCCATGCGGCACATAAAACCCAAAGACGCGCGAAAATTGGTTGAAAAAGCCAATGAACGTGCCAGAAAAAACAAAGGGCAAAAACCCATGATCAAAAAAACGGATTTGGAAGGAAAAATCCCAGCCAACATCTTCGGGCAACTGCCGGATGAAGGCAACGATCTAAAGCGGTTCGCCTTTTACAGCAAATTCTTAACCAGCGAATCCATCGACATAACCCAGCTCCATGAGCATTGCCGCCGCTGGTAATCAACCTTTTTAACTCTATGACCCTTAAAACACGCTCCATCGCAGGACTTCTGATCACCACCTTCATTGTTGGATTTATCGGCTTTTTGCCAAACGACAGTTTTGCCACTCCGTCTCTTCTGACTCCGGAGGAAAGTACGTTGAGATTAGGGGGTGCAGAAAGTGCTGCAGGTGCCACAAACGCGGAATTAGAAGAGCTGATGACGGCGGGTACAGAAAATACTGATACCGCAAGCACTGTAGCTGCAATGGAAAGAGAAAATAGCTCAGCCGCCTCCTCTTTCTCCTCACCCGCAGTACAACAACGAGTCGATAATATTGAAACCCAAGACCAACACGAACCGGACAAAGCCACCGATGTGAAAGAAATCGTCACCAAAGTGGCTCAGGTATGGCAGTACGTGCTCAACGTCTTCAATCCTCTAATCGCATTTTTTACTTTTTACATCGGGGCGCTTTTAAACAATGATTTTATTTTTGCCGGCAACATGGGGGAAATGCTGCAAAATCTCTGGCGTGTGAATCGGAATTTGGTCAACATTATTTTCGTGCTCATTTTGCTGTACCTGGCGCTCAAACATATTTTTTCCGAAGGGGAAGGCGGAACCGACCTTAAAAAAACACTGCCGCTCTTCGCCCTGATGCTGATCGCGGTCAATTTTTCATGGCTGGCCGGAAAAGTGGTGCTGGATGCCGCCAATGTGGCAACGAATGTTGTATTTGCCATTCCATCAGCCGTGCAAAGCATGGTGGGCTCGGAAAAGATGACGAATGAAATTCTCAAGGAAGAGTGTGGGGTGGACAATACCAATAAAGTTGGACGCCAATGTGTTACATCCGGTGTGTACCGAGTCCTCGGCGCCAAACACACGCTGAATTTAACAGAGGAAGAATGTAAAAGCGAAAGCATTGAGCAAAAATTAGACGAAACGCATGCAAGCGAAGCAAATGAAAACGCAAATGCGAATAATTTGGGTGGGTTCAGCGTTTTCTGCTGGAAAAAAATCAATTTTGCCGATTACAACCAAAACAGCGCCTCGTACTTTTTAACTTACAGCATGGGGCGTGTGCAGGATTTAACCCGGACCAGCAATAAAGGAATTTTAAAAGCGGCCTTTGGAGGCATTTTCTCACTCGTCCTTCAGATTGTTTACCTGATCACGTTCGCGTCCGTTTTTCTCGCGTTGATTTTCCGGATCGCGATTTTATGGTTCTTCATGGCGTTCTCACCGTTGCTTGTCCTTCTTTACGTCATCAGAAAAAATTTACCGGAATTGAAGGTAGCGGAAAGCGGTACGCTGAGCATGGAAACTTTTTCCCAATGGGCCTTTGCGCCTGCCAAGGTGGCGGCCGTATGGAGCGTGGGATTCATCATGGTTACTGTGGGCCAGGCCGCGAGCAAAGATCTGCCCGCCGCTACCGCCGTAGAACAAGTGGGAAAAATGTACAAAATCGATTCGCTCTTCATGGGCATGGATAATATAAGCCAATTCGTTTGGCTGCTCATGACCATAGGAATTATTTGGATGGGGACGTTTGCGATTCTCAAAGACCTTAAAATCGCCGGCGAACTCTTTGGCCGCATCAACACCTGGGGAACCAATATTGCCCGACTCGTGGCTCAATCGCCCACCTGGGCGCCCATTTTGCCCATTTATGACAGCAAGACC
>JAZDOH010000038.1:0-6655 GCA_043798815.1 Candidatus Peregrinibacteria bacterium
ACATGGAGCTGGGATGCTGTAACAGGTGCTAATAGCTACAAAGTGTATAACGGATCAGGAGGAAGCCTGCTTGCTACAGTAACTGCTCCCACAGTCCAATATACTAGAAGCCCACTTACCAATAACACCCAATACACAGCGGTTGTACGCGCGTATAGTACAGCTAACGGAACAGGCATTGAATCTTCAGCTGTAAGCGCGTATACAAATGCGGCGGCTGTGCAGGATTTAACTCACAGCACAAATACCACTTCCTCAATTACATGGGCATGGGATGATGACGGGCAGGAAGCGTTTTATGCACGGGATAAAAACAATGTTACAGATAATTCAGGGTGGATAACTGGTAATTCATGGGTACAAACCGGCCTTTCCGCCAATACAGCTTATACGGTTGAAGTTAAAGCGAAGAATGCATCAGATGTACAAACTTCTTATTCCGAAATAACACGTTACACTTCACAGAATGTGCCGTCAGGATTGACGTTCTCATCAATAGGAAGAACCCAGGTGATGGTAACAGCGGATGGTACTTTTCCCAATCAAGGAGTAGGTTCGGCCTCCCTTGAATTTGATAATGGTGCAGAGGTAACCCAATCCGTTACATCGGGGTCTGACTGGATCAATGAAAATTTAAATGCAGGGACTGAGTACACTTACACGGTTTATGCCAAAAATGGGGATGGAGATGTTACGACCAGCGTGGAAGGGGCTGTAACAACCCAGAGCGGATCTTCTGTTCCGCATGAGACCGTAGTTACTGAAGAACAGGGTGATAACAATGACAATGGACAAGTGGTTAGCGAAAGAACTTGTACCGAGTTACAAGGAACCAGCCAACGCAATCGTTACTGCTTCGTAAACATGCGGGAGCTTTTTGATTACCTCAACAATCTTGTCCGTGTCTCCAGAATGCACCCCGAAGATTACCTGGATTTTAATAGGGATGGTGAATTTAATTTGAGGGATATGGTGGAGTTTATAAGAAGGTGAAAATGACTTATAAGAGCCAAATGGTGCCCCAGGCAAGAATCGAACTTGCGACCTCCAGCTTAGAAGGCTGTTGCTCTATCCACTGAGCTACTGGGGCATATCGGATGTTTTCTGAAGCATTATACAATAAAAAGGGTTGTTTCGTGCATTAAAATCTGCTATAATGAAGAGATTTAAAAACTAATATCAAAACGATGAATCTCAAAAAAACACTTACGCTTTCGGCTGTTGCCACGTTTATACTTGCCTTAATGCAGGCAGGCGTGGTGTTGGCTAGTTCAAATGCGCGTTTTTCACAGACCATTTCTGATGGGGTGCAAAGTGTGGATGTGGTGAACACCACTGGAACGCCCGTAGGCTCCCCTGCGGTTTCTTTTAATAGCCTTGCTTTCTCTTTTGACAGTCAAACAGCTACTGGTACTTTAGGCGCTGTAGATCAAAAAATCCGTGTATTCAACCCCACCGGAGATACTACTTGGAACGTGAGTTTGGCGGCCACCAGTGGAGCCACCGCAACCTGGAGCAATGGCGGAACGGATCGCTATGATTACAATGACGCCAACGCGGATGGAACCGATAGTGCAGATACAGACTCGGTGGGAGGCCGATTGACTGTTAATCCCTCCGCCGCCACCTTGGCCGGCGTGGGAACCAGTTGCACCACAAGCAATGTGACATTGGGTAGTTCTGCTAACTTTCAGGAAGGTTCTGTTGCTTCGGTGACCCTGCTCACCGGCGCGGCTGGTTCGCCACGGTATTGCCGATGGGATCTTACGGGCGTTTCACTGAGCCAGGTGCTCCCTGCCAGTCAGCCTGCCGGGACGTATTCGATTGATTTCACTTTGACGATCGCCTAAACAAAAAAACAAAAAACGGAGTTCTATTTTGACTCTGTTTTTTTGTACTCTAAAAAGATTGACATTCAAACGAATGTGCTTTATTTTTTCAATCCACCCTTTCATCTTAATTTCTCATTTCATGATTTTTCGTAAAAATAAAATGATTTTTCGTAAAAATAAAATTTTTCTTGTCCCTTTACTGCTTTTATTGATAGTGGTGGGAGAAAATAGTTTTGCCGCCGACTACGCGGGAATCGGCGGGAAGCCCGCTAATTCGGATCCCAATGACTCACGCACGGAAAGCTGGTTTGTGTACACTTTAAATCCCGGTGAAAGCAAACAGGACGAATTGTTGGTCGAAAACAACACCGATGAATCCGTAAATCTTTTGTTATATCCGGCCGACTCCACACCGAGCACGGATGGCGGTTTTGCCTTGGAGCAATTCGTGGAATCACGCGATGGCGTGGGAAAATGGGTCACTTTGTCACAAGAAGAAATCACCCTTGCCCCCCGCGAACAAAAATTAGTACCCTTTACTATCTCTATCCCAGCAGAACCAACCCCTGATGTTGGCGAACATACGGGTGGCATTTTGATTCAACGGGTTGAACCCCCAAGTGAATCTGGAGGCATTCGGTTGCTCACCCGTGTGGGAGTTCGGATTTACGTGACCATTCCCGGCATCATTCAGGAGTCGCTGGAAATTGATAAAGTAACTGTGGAGGTGGATGAAGAACGGAATGTGATCGTCGTAACCACATCGGTTAAAAACACTGGGAATGTCAGTCAGAATGTCGCCATTAAAAATGAAGTTTCCAATCTTTCGCCCCGGCTCATGGCCTCAGCTTTGGGAGCGGTTCGTTACCCCATTGTGAACGAAAAAAATCTTCAGGTTTTGCGAGATAACACACTCGCTGAACGCTTTGAATTTGAAAAACCGCTTTGGGGAAAATTAGAAGTAAAAACCCAGGTTGCTTATGGAGACGGCAAAGTATTGACGGCAGCTCCCATGACGATTAATGTGCCTTTGAGCTGGAAACTTGTCATTCTTCTCTCGATGATCGTTGCTTTCCTGGCTTCAATGGTGGGTTTGATCGCCCTTAAAAAATATGGTTACGAACGGAATAAACCTCTCAAAAAAAGGCTTTAAAAAACAAAAAACGGCGATGGCGCTGACCGGCTTTGTTTTGATGGGAGTTTTTTACGTTGCCTTATTGGCCGATTTCCCTACAGTCCATGCAGTTGAAACAATGTACATGACCTCCGGCAGTTTTACCGGCAATGGTGTGGACAATCGGGTCATCACGGGAATTGGGTTTCGTCCGGATGTCGTGATCATCAAGGGGAATGTCGCACAAGTGGCCGTCATTCGCACTTCAACAATGACCGGAGACATAGCAAAACCAATGCTGGGGGACGTGGCCGTAGGCTCCAATATGATTCAAAACTTATTGAGTGATGGTTTTGAAGTGGGAACCGACGCTCGAGTTAATATGAGTGGAATTCCATATTACTGGATTGCCTTCAAAGGAGCGCCTGGGGAACTGAAAGTTGGAACGTATTTGGGAACCGGTGTTGCAAGATCCATTGCGGGGGTTGGATTTTCACCCGAATTGGTCATGATCATGAGTGAGGCCGCCAGAGCTCAGGTTTTCCGATCCTCCACCATGTCTACCTCCTACCGATGGGATGACGCGGGTGGATATGCCGGCCGCATTGATTCTTTGAATCCGGATGGATTCAGCGTGGGAACTAACGAAAGTTCAAATGCCACTGGAATTCGTTATCATTACATTGCCTGGAATCAGATCGCAGGAAGAATCAATATGGGCTCTTATGCCGGAAGCGGGATCGACAATCGCTCCATTACAGGAGCGGGATTCACCCCTGAATATGTTTTATTAAAACCCTCAACTACCACCAAGGGAACCCATAAATCTGCTTCCACAGAGGTTGGTGTGGATACCACGCTCAATTTCTACGCCGCCACCAACAGCTCCAATGTCATTCAGGCTCTGCAAGCCGACGGTTTTCAGGTGGGAAGCAGCGCTGGAAGCAATGCAACAAGAGTGACTTACCATTGGATCTCTTTTAAAAAATCACTTCCTCCGCCAATTGTTAAATCGTTGAGTGTGGATATTGTGGATGCTTCCGGCAACCCAATTGCTTCACCATCCGTATCTTTTTCACCTATTATTTTTTCATTTGATCCACAGCAAAGCTCAGGAACTCTTGGAATTGCGAGCCAAAAAATCCGGGTTACAAATACAACCACCAATCCCGTTTGGACTTTGACTTTAGCAGCCACCGATGGGAGCACAGCTTTATGGAGCGTGGGAGGTGATCGATATGATTTTAATGATTCTTTGACGAGTGGAGATGATACGGATGCGGATATCGTCGGAGGAAAGCTCACAGTCAATGTGACAAAATCCATCCTAGTTACTCCGGTAGCCCCCTGTGCTTCTATGGCTGGAATTGCCGCGGGGTCAAATAATTCTTTTAAGGAAATCACTCCCTCAATTTCGAGTATCACACTTCTTCAGGCTGGCGTTTTAACCACCACCAATTGCGCGTGGGACGTCACTGGTGTAGGGTTAGTTCAAACAATTCCCGCTTCTCAGCCCGCGGGCACCTATCAACTTTCCTTCACTTTAACAGTTTTGTGAAAAACAAAAAGGTACTCGTCTCCCGATTGGTCAAGATCGTCAAAATCCTATTGTTGACTCTGGCAATCAACACGTTACTTTTAGTGAGCTTCGAGTTCACGCCCATCAATGCCTTGGGACCCTGGTTAAAAGCCAATATAACTTTTTCGTTGAGCATTCTCCCGGCACCTGAGCTCTCGCCTCAAAGCAATGGAGACGGGGAAGGTGGAGGAGGAGGAGGAGGAGGAGGTGGTGGAAGTAGTTATAGTAGTGATTCTTATCAATCAACGGGAAGCAGCGGAGTAATTCCGTTAGAACCAGTTCCAACAGCCGTTAGTCAGTCGCCAGAAACACCTACGTCAATGCCTGAAAAATCAGTTGAACCGAATTTGATTGAACCACCTGCAGAACCGGCAGAATCCTTCATTACAGAAACAATAACTTCGGTAATTGATGATGCCGTAAAACCTGTCACTCCTCCCATTCCAGTCACAGTAAAACCACCCAGTCCTCCCGCAGAAAATCCTGAGCCACCGCCCCTTTTTAAAACGGCACCGGTAACGCCATTGACTCAAATCATTACGACCATCTCCCCAGAACTCAGCTCAATCGAAAAAACCACCATCATTCAGCCAGCGCAAAAAAAAGGAGGAATCATGAGCAGGATTCTGGTCACCACTGAATTTGTGCTGAGCGCGGCTTTATTCATCGTCAGCGTTGCGATCCTTGTGGTTTAAGGCAGACTACCTAAAACCAAAGCTACCAGAGCTCCAAACACCGCCCCCACCACGACTTGCCAATGAGTATGCCCCAGGGATTCTTCAAGTTGCGCTTCAGGCTTGAGCTGATTGAGAATCACCGCGTGCTTGCCAGCTTCCCCGCGCAAATGAATGGCATCGTACATCACGACGATGGCGAGCACCGCGCTGACCATAAACAACGTGCTTCCAACTCCTTCATGATTGGCTACAGTCACCACCAGCGCGCCCACAAAAGCCGAATGTCCGCTGGGCATCCCTCCGGCACGTAAAAACCGGATGGATTTTCGCTTGCGAATCAAGTCGATCATAGCTTTGATCATTTCCGCGAGCAGAATCGCGATGAACGGAATGAGGATTGGATATTGATTGAACATGATTCCATTTTATGCTAAAGTGAGCCCAAACCAAAACAAAATGCGAAACATCCTCAAAAAGCTTCTCGCGGTTTTCCTCCTCATGATGCTGGCTCTGTTTTTAACGAGCTGCGGAGGAAGCGGCGAGCCAACAACGGGGGGACTCCAATCTTACGATGGGGGTGAATTCACCATTTCCACCGACCCGTCCTGGAAAATCATCACTCAATCGGAGTTTTATCCGGAAATCCCCAAAGAAACCGTTGTGGCCTTTACCACCCCGGAAGCTTACAGCGGCTTTTTCATAAACGTGAATGTGATCCGCGAAGATCTGGGACAAGAAGTTAAAAGCCTGGATTATGCTCGAGCCAACATCAATTTGAGCGCCCAAAACCTCACGGATTACCAAAAAATTCAGGAAGCCAAAGCAGAGGTGGCTGGTCAACCCACCTTGATTCATATCTTTCAGGCGCGCCTGAACCCAGCGGAAAAACTCATCCGCTTTGTTCAACTTTATGCGACCAAAGGCAATTACGGCTACATCGTCACGGGCGGCATGCTACCCGATACCCCCCAGGATATTCGTGAAAAAGTCGGCTCCATCGTTACGAGCTTTCAATTGAAATAAAGAAATCTTGAATTCGTCGTTTATTCTATTTTCTTGCAAGGGTTTTCTTTTGAATACGTAGGTATACTATGAAGCAGATGAACGATCTTGAGCTCGTCAAAAAGGCGCTCGAAAACCCGGACCATTATGCGGCGATCATTGAACGTTATGAAAAAATGCTGCTTCGTTTCGTGCATGGCCTTTCACAACTTTCAGAGCCGGATGCTGAAGATGTGATTCAAAATGTTTTCTTGAAAGCGTACGATCACCTGAATGATTTTGATCCGGCACTGAAGCTTTCCACCTGGCTCATGCGTATCGCGCGTAATGAAGTGATTGACCTTTGGCGTCGCCGCAAAGTCCGTCCACAGGAAGTGTGGCTGGACGAAACTCAATTCTTCTCTGCTCACACCACCGAATCGACCGGTGCGGCAGATCTCGATAAAAAAAT
>JAZDOH010000104.1:0-2756 GCA_043798815.1 Candidatus Peregrinibacteria bacterium
AACGGAGTGGACATCCGATACCTCAAACGCGTTTCCGACATGCTCACCTCTCACGCCACCATCATGACGGATCTGGATGACAATCAGATCGCCTCATTTTACGAGGGCGCCGGCAAGCACGCGCATGAATCGCGCATCGAAGACGTCCGGGAACCCGTTTCCCTCGCCATCATTGCCCCAAACCATCCGCAGGCGATGCTCGAATACGCAGAAGCCTGTCGCAAACAATCCATTCCTTTCATCGCGGATCCGGGGCAGGCGACTTTGGCGCTTTCCGCGAAAGATTTCGGCTCTTTCCTTAAAGGAGCCGTCGGCCTCATCGCCAATGATTACGAATGGGAGCTGATTCAGGAAAAAACAAAACTCACTTCCAAAAAACTCCTTGAAAAAGTCGGCTGGCTCATCATCACTTACGCCGAAAACGGCTCCACGGTGTGGACGGGAAATAAAGAGTTTAAAATTCCCGCCTGCCACGTTTCTTCCGTCGTGGATCCCACGGGTTGCGGCGACGCGTATCGCGCCGGGCTTATGGTGGGCATCAGCCAGGGGAAAACGCTCGAACAATCGGCCCGCATGGGAGCATATCTCGGCGCCCGTGCTGTAGAGTATAATGGGACGCAGAATCATCGGATTGATCCAAAATCCTGGAAAGATTTTTTAAATTCATTATGAAGGACTACAAAGTTAAAAACATTTCACTGGCCGCTCTCGGGCGAAAAGAAATTGAACTGGCGAAAAAAGAAATGCCCGGCATCATGGCGTTGCGCGAACGATACAAGAAATCCAAGCCTCTGCGTGGTGCGCGCATCGCCGGTTGTATTCACATGACGATCGAAACCGCTGTGCTCATCGAAACCCTGGTGCAGTTGGGTGCGAGTGTGCGATGGAGCAGCTGCAATATTTTTTCCACGCAGGATTCCGCCGCCGCCGCCATCGCCAGCGCCGGAATTCCCGTGTTCGCGTGGAAAGGGGAGTCAGAAAAAGAATATTGGTGGTGCGTGGAACAAACGCTGAAATTCCCGGGGGGAAAAGGTCCGAACATGCTCCTGGATGATGGAGGCGACCTGGCACAACTCGTTTACTCCAAACACCCAAAACTCATTCCCGGTCTTCGCGGCATTACCGAAGAAACCACCACGGGCGTCCATCGGCTTTATGAAATGATGAAAAACGGAAAATTGAAAAATCCTGCCATTAACGTGAACGATTCGGTAACCAAAAGTAAATTTGATAATTTGTACGGCTGTCGCGAGTCACTCGCGGACGGACTCAAACAGGCTACAGGCGTTATGGTCGCGGGTAAGGTTGTCGTCATCGCGGGTTATGGCGATGTAGGCAAAGGGTGCGCGCAGTCGATGTCCGCCTTTGGCGGACGCGTCATTCTCACCGAAGTCGATCCGATCAACGCGCTTCAGGCAGCCATGGAAGGATACGAGGTGAAAACGATGAATGAAGCGTGCAAGGAAGGAGATATTTTTGTCACCGCCACGGGTTGTTGCGACGTAATCACCGGAAAGCACATGAGCCAAATGAAAGATCATGCGGTTTTGTGTAACATCGGTCATTTTGACTCTGAAATTGACGTGAAGTGGCTCATGCGCCATCCGCGAACCAACATTAAACCGCAAGTAGATAAATTCAAAATCGGGAACCGCGAATTGATTTTGCTCGCTGAAGGCCGCCTGGTGAATTTGGGTTGCGCCACCGGCCACCCAAGCTTTGTGATGAGCTGTTCGTTCACGAACCAAGCGCTCGCGCAAATCGAATTATTCAAAAATTCTGAAAAATATTCTCCAGGCGTTTACATGTTACCCAAAAAACTCGACGAAGAAGTCGCGCGTCTGCATTTGCCGAAACTCGGCGTAGCGCTAGACAAACTCACTTCCGCGCAGGCCAAATACCTCGGCATACCCGCGAATGGCCCCTATAAACCGGAACATTATAGATATTGACCTAGTCCCTAGTCCTTAGTCCCTATCCACAAATTTATGTCAAAACATTTTTTCACTTCCGAATCCGTTACCGAAGGACACCCTGATAAAATCTGCGACCAAATCGCGGACGCGGTGCTCGATGCCGTGCTCAAAGACGATCCGGATAGCGCCTGTTGCTGTGAAGTGTACGCCACGGGCGATTTGATCATCGTCGGCGGCGAAATCACCACAAAAACTTACGTGGATATTCAGCAAATCGTCCGAGATGTGCTGAAGCGAATCGGTTACGACAACCCCGATTACGGTTTGGATTACAAAACCTGCACCGTGCTTAATGCCATTCGCGGCCAAAGTCCCGACATCGCCCAGGGCGAAAATCCGCATCGCGGCGCGCACAAAGCACAGGGGGCAGGGGATCAGGGCATGATGGTTGGCTATGCCTGCACGGAAACACCGGAACTCATGCCGCTACCTATTATATTAGCGCACAAACTCGTTCGGCGTTTGGCGGAAGTGCGCAAGAAAAAAATTCTTCCATACCTTCGTCCGGATGGCAAATCTCAGGTTACGGTGGAATACAAAGACGACCTGCCTGCCCACCTGCCGGTCGGCATGGCCGGCAGGCAGGCAAAGCCCGTTGGAGTGGAAGCCGTGGTGATCGCCGCTCAGCATAATCCGGATGTGCCGCGCGCCAAACTCCGCGCCGACATTATCAGGCACGTCATCAAGCCCGTGTGTGGAAAAATGCTCAACAGCCACGCCAAAATCTACATCAATGAAACTGGCCAATTCGTCACGGGCGGGCCGCAGGGCGATACCGGC
>JAZDOH010000024.1:0-10108 GCA_043798815.1 Candidatus Peregrinibacteria bacterium
GTCTAAAATGGCTTATCCTGCATACATTGAAGCAGTAAGGCGTATCAATGAGTAAAATTTGGCACTATCTTGGTATTTGTATTATAGTTTTCATGTTAACCAATATAAAAACATGCAGCTTTCTCACGACGAAGTACGGAAGATCGCGCGGCTAGCCAGGCTGGGACTTAGCGATGCGGAAGTGGAAAAGTTTTCCAAACAGCTTTCAGAAATTTTGAGTTACGCCAAATTGATCGATGAAGTGGATACGAGCGGCGTAGAACCCATCGCGCAGATTACAGGGCTTACCAATGTAACGTTTTCGGATGAACTGTGGCCTTATGAAAATCCGGAGGAACTTTTGAAATGCTCTCCCAATACGATTAAAGACAATATGATTCAAGTAAAATCCGTTTTTGAATGATTGAATTAACTCTCGTCGAAGCACATCGCGGGCTAAAGTCTAAAAAGTTTACTTCTGTTGAACTCACTCGAGCATATTTGGATCGGATTAAAAAACTGAATCCCCAATTGAATGCTTATGTGCTTGTGACGGAAGAAGCGGCGATGGCGCAGGCGAAAGCCGCGGACCTGCCTGCCGGCAGGCATGGTAAAGCGGGAAAATTCAACAATCCACTGGCCGGCATTCCCATGGCGCTAAAAGATGTTGTGTGTACCCGTGGAATTCGTACGACGGCTTGTTCCAAAATTCTAGAAAACTTTGTTCCTCCGTACGACGCGCATGTGTGGATGCGGCTGCGAGATGCGGGCGCGATTCTCCTCGGAAAAACCAATACCGATGAATTCACGATGGGGTCGAGTACTGAAAATAGCGCATTCGGAACCACTCATAATCCATGGAATTTGGATTATGTGCCCGGTGGATCATCGGGAGGGTCTGCGGTGGCAGTGGCGGCCGATCTTGCGACGTTTGCGATTGGAACGGATACGGGGGGTTCTATCCGTCAGCCCGCGAGCTTATGTTCCACCGTAGGTCTAAAAGTTACTTACGGCCGTGTGCCACGGCATGGAGTGATGAGTTATGCGTCCTCGTTTGATACCATAGGTTCTTTCGGCAAAACCGTGGAAGATTTGGCGCTGGTGCTCCAGGTGATAGCGGGGCAATCGGAGAATGACCCAACAACACCTGACATGCCGGTGCCGGATTACACAAAATTCCTCAAAAAAGATTTGAAAGGCGTGACAGTGGGAGTACCCAAAGAATTTTTTGGTGAGGGCGTGGAGAGCGAAGTGGCCGACACCATTCATCGGGAAATTGAAGTTTTAAAAAAACTTGGCGCCAAGATTGTCGACGTGAGTTTACCACTGACAAAATACGCCATTCCTGTCTACTACCTACTAGTTAAATCTGAAGCTAGTGCCAACATGGCTCGATACGATGGCATTCGCTACGGGCATGCAACGAGCGGTGCTAAAGATCTCGAAGAATTCTATATGAAAACCCGCCAAGAGGGATTCGGCGATGAAGTAAAGCGCGCCATCATGCTGGGAACGTATTCTCTTTCCGCTGGTTATTTCGATGCGTTTTATCTTAAAGCCGCCAAAGTGAGGGCTCTTATGAAACAGGAATATGAGAACGTATTTAAACAGTGTGACGTGCTAGCCGCCCCCGTTTCACCTATGCCAGGATTCAAAATCGGCGATAAGGCAGATGACCCGCTGGCTATGTACATGGCGGATGTCCTGACGGTGCCGATTAATTTGGCTGGAGTTCCCGCCCTTAGTGTGCCGGCAGGATTCAGCAAAAATGGATTGCCTATCGGTCTACAACTTATCGCTAATCAATTCAAAGAAGAGAATTTATTCCACGTGGGCTATGCCTACCAGCAAGCGACGGAGTGGCACAAAAAGAAACCATCACTATGAAAAAACAAGATTATTATTCTCAGTCGCTCAAACTCCATCAAAAATACAAAGGAAAAATCGAGGTGGTTTCACGCGTGCCCTTAAAAACCAAACAGGATTTGAGCGTGTTTTATACGCCTGGAGTGGCGGAACCTTGCCGCAAAATTCACGAAAACAAAGCCGATGTTTACAAATACACCCGCAAAGGTAATTTAGTGGCGGTGGTAACCGATGGTTCAGCGGTGCTGGGCTTGGGAGATATTGGACCCGAGGCCGCGCTGCCTGTGATGGAGGGAAAAGCTATCTTGTTCAAAGAGTTTGGAGGGGTTGATGCGTTTCCTATTTGCATTAATACTCAAGAGCCCGCGGCTATTATTAAAACCGTTCAGCGTATAGCGCCTGGGTTTGGAGGAATTAATCTGGAAGACATTTCCGCGCCACGGTGTTTTGAAATTGAGAAGGCGTTGATTGAATCCCTGGACATTCCCGTATTCCACGATGATCAACATGGCACGGCGATTGTGGTGCTGGCGGGTTTGATTAATGCCCTCAAAGTGACGGGGCGAAATTTTAAAGACATCCGAATTGCCGTGAATGGGGTGGGGGCAGCCGGCGTGGCGGTGACAAAACTTTTGATTCGCTATGGCGCTAAAGCGGAACATGTATTTTTGTGTGACAGCAAAGGGGTGATTTACAAAGGCCGCGAAGCGCTGAATGCCACTAAAGAAGAACTGGCGGAAGTGACGAATATCGCCTGCCACATCAGCCCCGGTCATCCCGGCTGCCGGACTGGTGGACTTGTAGACATCATGAAGGGGGCGGATGTGTTTATTGGGCTCAGCAAACCAGGGCTTGTAACGCCGGACATGGTGAAAAGTATGGCGAAAAATCCAATTATTTTTGCCATGGCGAATCCGGAACCGGAAATTCATCCGGATTTAGCTCTTAAAGCCGGCGCCGCAGTGGTAGCCACGGGACGATCGGATTATCCGAATCAAATCAACAATGTTCTCGCCTTCCCGGGAATTTTCCGGGGAGTGTTGGATGCGGGCATTCGCCGCATTACTGATGAAATCAAGATTCTTGCCGCTGAAACGATTGCCGGCATGGTGAAAAAACCGACTGCCGCTAATATCATGCCTTCAGCGCTGGATCGAAACGTGGCCAAACGAGTGGCGGAAGCGATTAAAAAACTTAAATTCGGTTGAGTATGTAATCCACCATGCTTGTACTACCACATTTGGTAACAACTTCAATCCCAATTTTTTCCATTTCTTTACGATCCCGATCAGGAAAGCTTTCAATTTCCAAAGCCGTAAGTAAAAAAATCTGACGTACATGTTCCCTGGCTTCCCTTGCCACACTTATTCCTGAAGGACCTTTAGCCCCAGAGAGAGGATCAGTGATCAGCAAATGATCAGTGATCAGGACATCGAAGGTACCCCCCCTGACTAGCGTGATAGCCTTTGCTACTGTGTTTGTGCTCTCGACTTCGTGACCCGCCCTTTCAAGTGCACGAGAAACCGCTTGTCTTTCTTCTTCCGAGTCCTCCAAATATAATATTCTAACCATTTGAAAAATTAAAGGAATTTAGTTTACCTTAAAATACAGAAAATGTGTATGTTTTGTTTTGAAAATGAAGTAAGAACTTGCTATTTCCTTATCGATCTGCTATACTTTTTACGAAAGTATGATCGATAATAAAATCGTATGACAACCGCAACTCTTTCTCCCAAATTTCAGGTGGTAATCCCAAAAGAAGTCCGCGAACAGATGGATCTTGATCCGGGGATGCAATTTGCCGTCATTCCTTTTGAAGGCCGGATTGTATTCATCCCTTTACGGCCCATTGAAGAACTGGAAGGAAAATACAAAGGAATGAACACGGATAATATTCGAGAAAAAAAAGATCGACCTTTATGATGAATCTTATTGACTCCTCCGCTTGGCTTGCCTACTTTAACGGCGAAAAAAACCGAGTACATTTTCGTGAGCCAATCAAGGACTTCATTCATTTGATTGTCCCCACTATCGTTATTTACGAAGTTTTTAAAAGAATGTTGGCAACGTGCGGCTCCGATTCCGCCCTCGAGGCAAGTGCGCATTTACAACGAGCAAGGGTGATACCTCTGACGGATCACTTAGCGATCCTGGCTGCCAAAATCAGCCGTGAAGAAAAATTGGGGATGGCCGACAGCATTATTTTGGCAACAGCCAGGACTTACAGCGCCACAATTTGGACTCAGGATGCAGACTTTAAAGGAGTTGCGGGCGTAAAATATTTCAAGAAATAAGAATTTTTGGGTATAATCGATTCAACATGAATTTAAGCGTCACCTTTTGCGGCATTGAATTCCCCAACCCAACGGTTTTGGCCTCGGGCTATTTGGGGGTAACTGGAGCGAGTTTGGCGAATTGCGTGAGGAATGGGGCGGGCGGGGTGACGAGTAAAACTCTTTTTCTCCAGGAGCGTAAAGGCCATCCGAATCCAACGGTTCTGACATTCCCCGGAGGAATGATCAACGCAGTTGGGCTATGCGGCGAAGGGATTAAAAACGCGAAACATGAATTTGAGCAATACAAGCGCCTGGCGCCGGAAAATCCGATTATCGGGAGTGTTGCCGGAAAAAATATCGCCGAGCTGGTGGAATGCGCGGAAATCATGGACAGTTACCCAGTGGATATGCTCGAGCTCAATTTTTCCTGCCCCAATGTGGATGACGAGATGGGGCGCCCCTTCGCCTGTGATACAGGATTGACGGGCGAAGCGACCAAGGCAGTGCGCAAAGTAACCAAAAAACCGATTTCTGTAAAACTTTCCCCTAACGTACAAAACATCGGGCTCATCGCCCAGGCGGCCGAAGCGAATGGAGCGGACGCGATCACGGCAGTGAATACCATGGGACCGGGAATGTTGATTGATATCAATCTCCGACGACCTATTCTCTCAAACAAGGTAGGCGGAGTGAGCGGCATGGCTATTTACCCAATCGCCCTGCGCTGTGTTTATGAGATTTACGAGAAGGTTAAAATCCCCATTATCGGCACGGGCGGAATCATCAAGGGGGCGGACGCGATCGCCATGCTCATGGCCGGCGCATCGCTGCTCGGCATCGGCTCCGCCATCACTTACCATGATCTCAAAGCCTTCACTATGCTCACAGACAAGATCCGGGAGTTCATGAAAGAGGAAGGCTTCGAAGATGTCTCGGAACTCGTTGGTTTAGCACATGAAAGTTGATTTTCGAATTTAAAATTTGTAACTTAAAATTTTGCATGTCTCAACCGCTCATTCTTAAAATCAAAAAAGTTATCCAGGAAACGCCCAATCTAAAAACTTATGTGTTTGAGCACGGTCTTAATGCCAAACCGGGTCAATTTGTGATGGTGTGGATGCCGGGGGTGGATGAAGTGCCGATGAGTGTTGGATGGCAAATGGAGAAAGAATTTCACGTGGGAATCGCGAATGCCGGCGATTGCACTTCCGCCATTTTTGAAAATGTGAAACCGGGAGACAAGCTTGGGATTCGTGGACCTTACGGAACGACGTTCAGCCTCCCGGCAAAAGCGAAACACATTATTTTGGTCGGCGGAGGATGCGGCACTCCCCCTCTTTTATCGCTCGCGCAAAAAGCCGTGGAAAAAAAGATTCAGGTGACTGCCATTTTGGGCGCCCGCGGTAAAGATTATTTGGTGTACGAAAAACAATTTAAGAAATTGGGGTGCGATGTGCACATTGCTACAGACGATGGGACCAAAGGCCACAAAGGTTTTTGCACGAAGGTGCTTGAGAAAATTATCGAAAAAACAAAAGCGGACGCTATTTATACCTGCGGTCCTGAAAAGATGATGGTCAAGGTCGCTCAAATCGCCCAGGACAACGGGATTTATTCGGAAGTGAGCTTGGAGCGGTACATGAAATGCGGCTTTGGCATTTGTGGCCAGTGCTGCATGGACGATTCCGGCATGCGCGTGTGCAAAGAAGGCCCCGTGATTTCCGGAGAATTAGCTCTGAAGCATCATGAATTCGGAAAATACACGCGGATCGCGTCGGGATTGGTGCGCAATCTATTATGCTTTTTTCTGTTGCCGTTTTCGCTCGTGTTCCTTTAGGTATTTTTTGCGCAAGCGGATGGTTTTGGGCGTCACCTCTACATATTCGTCCTCTTGGATGTATTCCAAAGCCTTTTCGAGCGTCATTTCAACGGGGGGATACAAGCGAATGGCTTCGTCGGTTCCGGAGGCGCGCACGTTGGTGAGCTTTTTTTCCTTCAATGGGTTCACCACTAAATCTGTGCCCTGGTTGTGCTCGCCGATGATCATACCTTCGTACACCTCTGTGACCGGATGGATGAACATAGGGCCGCGCTCCTGCAATTTCCACAAAGCATAAGCAACGGTAATGCCCGTTTCTCCGGAAATCATTGAACCCACGCTTCGCTTGTCGATGACGCCGCGATGAGGAGCGAAATGATCGAGTGAATGGTACAAAGTGCCTTCGCCGCGAGTGATGAGAATGAATTGTGAGCGGAATCCGAGCAATCCCCTCGTAGGAATTTCGAACTCCAGGGTGGTGTTGTTGGCTTCGGTGTGCATGTTCTTTAATTCCCCTTTTCGAACGGCCAGCGTTTCAATTATTTTGCCGGCGAGCTCTTTGGGCACACTCACGATCGCGTATTCAATGGGCTCTTGTTTTACTCCATTTACCTCTTGCATGACGACTTGGGGTTGGCCGACTTGGAGCTCAAATCCTTCGCGCCGCATGGACTCGATGAGCACGGCCAAATGCATTTCTCCGCGCCCGTAGACTTTAAAAGTATCTGTGTTTTCCACCATTTCGATTTTTAATCCCACATTGGTTTCGAGTTCTTTGAGGAGGCGCGCCCTGATGTGGCGGCTGGTCACTAGCTTCCCTTCACGTCCGCTGAACGGAGAGTCGTTGACCATGAAGTCCATCTGAAGCGCCGGCGGATCCACGCGGATAGCGGGAATGGGTTTTGCTGTTTCGCTGGTGGTAATGGTGTCGCTCACGTACACATCGGGAATTCCGGCGAGGGCGACGATGTCTCCCGCGCTCACTTCTTCAGCCTCCACGCGCTGCAGGCCTCGAAATGTGAACACCTGACTGAGTTTGGCGGCACGGCGCTGGCCTTCGGGCGTGATGACCCACACTTTTTCACCTGTTTTCGCCTTTCCTTCATACACACGACCAATAGCTAAGCGACCGATAAAATTATCGTAAGCCAATGTGGCAGGTTGCATGCGAAAGGGGGCGGAAGTGTCGGCTTTGGCAACAGGAACATGCTTCAAAATGAAATCTAGAAGCGGGATGATATCGCGACGCTTGTCTTCGAGTTTTTTGATGGCTATTCCTTCGCGCGCGATCGCGTACATGTACGGAAAGTCCAGTTGTTTTTCTGTGGCACCAAGGCTTGCGAACAAATCAAAGGTTAGGTCGAGCACTTTGTCGGGCCGGGCGGTGGGTTTATCGATCTTGTTGATGATGACGAGTACGGGAAGACCGAGTTTTAGGGATTTGCTGAGCACAAACTTGGTTTGGGGCATTGGCCCTTCATACGCGTCCACGAGCAAAATTGCCGCGTCGATGGTGCGGAGCACCCGTTCCACTTCCGAACCGAAATCCGCGTGCCCAGGCGTATCCACGATATTGATTTTAGTGCCTTTGTACGTGATGGCCGCGTTTTTGGCGTAAATGGTGATTCCGCGTTCTTTTTCCTGAGCGTAACTGTCCATAACCCGTTCTTCCACATGCTGATAGGATGCAAACGCCCCACCGGCTTTCAACAAAGCATCCACCAGAGTGGTTTTTCCGTGGTCTACGTGCGCGATAATGGCTATGTTACGAATTTCCATGAGGCAAGTTAAAAGATGGGCGCAGAAATTTTAGCACAGCTCTAATCATGAAGATAGTTAATTTGACAGAAAATTCAATTTTACTTTCAGAGGTATTTTATGTATAATTAAATGAATAAAAATATTTAAAAACTAAAATTAATATGAAAACGTTCAAAAATCCTTTTAAAAACGTAATTGCGGGAGCTGGTATTTTGCTCTTATGCCTTGCGGTTTTTGGCACTTATTTTGTTACACGCAATCCATCGGCTTATGCCGCGGGAAACGTAAGCGGGGTCGTAACTGCTGACCCTGATTTTGCGACTAAATTTGGCCATGTTTATGATCCAAATAAGGTCATGGTATTGGCGATTCCAGTAGGGCAACAGGATCCGGTAGCTTTTACCGCAATTAATCCAGCGAATGGTGCTTATACTCTTAATTTATCCAGTGCCCCGGAAGGCACTTATTTTGTAGCCGCTATAGAAGTCAATGGTGTACAACCAGCTGGTTCTGATCCTGCCGGGGCTCAACCAAGTGTAGTGGTTGGTTCAAGCCCTGTAGAAAACAAAAACCTCACGATTAATGCGACTCTTGCGGATCTTACTGGAGGAGGTGGTGGTCAATTTGGAGTGGATAAAGTTAAATATTGTGTTGATCAAGGCGGTACAAAAGTTACCGTTGCATTTTTAAGTGCTGTTGACCCAACTACTGCGAGTGATGCCAGCAAATATTCTTTGATGGATGGCCTGATTCCAGTTTCAATAAACAGTGTTACTTTGTTGCCACCTGATGACAAGGGCAAAATAACTGGTGTTACCATTGGCCATAGCGGCAAAAATCCTGTTGGTTATACGCTTAACGCTAACAATGTTAAAAATGCGGCTTTAGATAACACAATGCCTCCATATACCGGGGCAGTTACATTAGCTGCTTGTGGCAATTTTCCTTTTTATGTCAAAGATATTAACGCGAGCAGTAGCACTCCTAGCCCCACTCCTATTGCTGTGACATTTTCCGGTGCTGTTGACCAAGCCACAGCTACAAATAAAGATAATTACTCATTAGTTGATAGTTCAACAGGCAATCCTGTTAGCATTTCAAGTGTTTCCATGGCACAGGGCAAAACAGATATGATTGGAATTACACATGGTTTTGGTGGGAATGTATCAAGCCTTAAAGTTAACATTAATGGCGTAAAAAGCCTGGATTTAAACAACACTATAACTTCTTATAGTAATGCAATGCCACGATTGTTGGCGCCTCCACCTCCCTCATCCATACAACAAGCTGTTTATATAGCCAGCAATTCAACATTCGGAAATGCTTCTTCCGTTTCCATTACATTTAATAATGCTATGAGCAATGCTAATAATAGCAATGGAATTGGCAATTGTTCTACAGTGCCAACTGACTGCTTTTTGTCGGGCATAACCGTTGTTTCCGGATTTGCTAATGGAATTACTAACCAGAATATTTTATATTCGTTTTTAAAAAGCGGTGATTCCAAAAATTTAACTATTGTTTTTAATCAGCCCAATGTTATTCCACTAGAAGGCCTGTCTTCTGCCCGCCTAACTGTTAACGGCATAGGAGGAGCAGTCAATTTAACGACTGCTAATGGAGTTTCACTACCTCCGCCTCCTGCAACCACTATTTCCGGCACTCCTGTTTTTACGGCCGTAGATTCAAATTTCTCAAATAACTCTTCCATCCTTATTACATTCAATAACGATGTCACCGGCGCTAACAATAGCAATGGTATTAACGGCTGTACTGGCGTTCCCGGCACATGCTTTTCTAACGCTGGTCTAGTGATTAATTCAGGATTTGTTAACGGTATTTCAGCTCAGAATGTTTTGTATATGTTTGTGCCTTCCAACAATACTAAACAATTAAGGATTGTTTTCAATCAGCCAAATGTTATTGAAAATACTTCAGAAGCCAGAGCCGCCGCGCGCTTAACGCTCAATAGTGTCGGAGGATTCACTAATCTTCAAACTACCGGTGGAGTTGCTTTGCCTCCGCCTCCTTCACAGGCTATTTCCGGCGCTACTACCTATACACCTGTTGATTCCAATTATTCAAATAACTCTACCATCCTTGTTACGTTCATTAACGATGTTACCAGCGCTGACAATTCTAATGGTGTTGGCACTTGTGATGGCTTTCTTGGCGGCCCTGGCACATGTTTTAACACCGGTATAACTATTACTTCTGGATTTGCCAACGGTATTACCACTCAGAATGTTTTGTACGCGTTTGTCCCGCAGAATAATACTAAACAATTAAGGATTGTTTTCAATCAGCCAAATGTTATTGAAAATACTTCAGAAGCCAGAGCCGCCGCGCGCTTAACGCTCAATAGTGTCGGAGGATTCACTAATCTTCAAACTACCGGTGGAGTTTC
>JAZDOH010000026.1:0-3460 GCA_043798815.1 Candidatus Peregrinibacteria bacterium
AGAGTAAAATTCGCATATGGCCCGGGCGAAAAAGTCCCTCTAGCAGAGTGGGAAACGCCAGAAGGATTAGCTGCGCTCGCGACCAGACGTGAAGAAATGGAACGTAGCATAGCCGATATTCAAAAGGCGCGATAATTTTGCAAAATTCTTTTAAGTGATTCCTCTAAAGGCGACATGTGAACACCGAGGTTTTCGCGTTTTTCGACATTCAGGACACAATTGGATCGGCGTTTGCAGAGTTCTTTTTGCTCGGCGCCGGTCATCAAATTGATTTTAAAGCCTGGGTCGACGATTTGCTGGTATAAAGTCATGATTCCCACGTGATCCATGGCGCCGATATTGGTCATGTTGAAGACGCCCGTCGCCCGTTTTTCGATGAGCTGGAGCACGGCTGGTAAAAAATCCTCAATAACCGTGCACGAGTTCATCGCGTTGATCATTTTCGGATACTTCAGCAGCTTGTCGATCAGGTTTTTGGGATTGGGTTTTCCCAAAAGGGGAATGCGGATGCGGAGCTGTAGGGCGTTCGGGAATTTTTTGAGTGCCTTTTCCGACTCAATGCGTGAGCGGGAATAAGCGGAACCGAAATAATTGGGCTCATCTTCTTCCGTGAAACCGTCTTTGGGGTAACCATCATAAATACACCCGCTGGCGAGCTGAACCATGTAAACCCCCATTTCATCCGCTATCGTCGCGATGTTCACAGAACCCGTCACATTCACGCCAAACGTTTCTTCCACATGCGTTTCGCACCAGTCCACATTGGGCTTACCCGTTTTTCCGGTGGCATTCACCACTACGTCCGGTTTGGCTTCTTTAAATGCCCGCCGTACGTCGTCCAGATTTCGCACTTCCACACGAGGGTCAGCAACCTGATAGCCCGCTTTCAAAAAAGCCTCTTTCAAGTGTGATCCAATAAACCCTGTGCTTCCAAAAAGCAAAACAGTTTTCATTTAAATTAATCTTTCTTCGCTGCGCGAAGAATGGTGGGTCGGGTGGGGCTCGAACCCACGACCAATGGCTTAAAAGGCCACTGCTCTACCAGCTGAGCTACCGACCCTTGCAAAGAGCGCAACCATATTAAAGTTGCCCCTAAGAAAAGTCAATTTAGGCTTCACTTTCTCCGCCGATCAAACTGGATACCACAAAGGTGATGGCAGGGAGCGCGAACCACACATTGTAATTGTTGATCATCAGGCGCACCAATTGGGATTCGCGGTAAATGTTGATCATGGCGTCGTTCATCACCAGGCCTTCCTGCATCAGCGAAGTGCCCGAGGCGTAAAGTAAAATGGTGCTGGTGATCAGCCCCGCACTCAGGATTCCGTAAATGAGGGCCAAGCCGAAGTTCAGCATGCCGGAACCGGTTCTGCCCATGCTGATGTCAAAACGTCCACGGGTGGTCATGAGGACAATGGTGAACACAAAAATCACGATCTTGATGATGATGAGCGAACTTTCTGTATTGGTTACGCTAATGGGCTCCACGATGGCATTTTCGCCGATGAAAAACTGCTGGATCAAATTCCCGATTCCATCTGCCGCCAGAATGGCGATGTAACTGGAAATGATGATTTTAAGCGTCTGATTCCGGCCAATAATAAAACTGTACGCGATGATGACCGCGAAGAATACAATAACGAATAGGTCCCAGCTCAAGTTGATTTGCATTTGTATTTATTTTGGCTAGTCGAATTATACGCCCTCCTTACGTTGCTGGCAAATCAATCCCGCGCTAAGATGAACCCATGACGCTTTTTGATTGCATCGCTCCTTGCAAGCTCGGGCTGGAATCCCTCGTAACCGAGGAACTCCGGGCACTGGGGATGGAAGGAATAAAAACTTTGAATGGTGAAGTCCATTTTTCCACGGATCCGGCGGGATTGGCGCGGGCGAATTTGTGGCTGAGGATGGCCGAACGTGTCTTGGTCCGACTCTCCAATTTTCCCGCCACCACGTTTGATGAGTTGTTTGAGGGGGTGAGTGAGATCGGCTGGGAGGAATTTTTACCCAAAGACGCCCATATCCGGATTTTGGCGAAATGCATCAAAAGCCAGCTTATGTCTGAACGCACCTGTCAGTCCATCGCCCAAAAAGCCATCGTGGAGGTGATGACACGTGCCCATCGGCAAGCCTGGATGCCGGAAACGGGAATTGAGTTTAAAATCCATCTCATCATCCAAAATGACGACGTCACGGTCGCGCTCGACTCTTCCGGCGCCGGTCTGCACAAACGGGGCTATCGCGCGCAGGCAGGAGAGGCGCCGCTTCGCGAAACTCTGGCCGCGGCTCTGGTTACGCTCAGCGGCTGGAATCCCTCTCGAGCTCTTTTTGATCCCTTTTGCGGGTCGGGAACCATCCCCATTGAGGCAGCCATGATCGGAGCGAATATTGCTCCTGGCCTCAATCGCTTTTTCGACGCGGAGCAGTGGCCCTTTATTCCATCGTCGGTTTGGAAGAAAGCGCGCCAGGAAGCCGAATCCAAAATTCTCCACAACTCTTTTCTCATTCACGCCTCCGATATCGACGGCCAAGTACTCCAGGTAGCTCGGGACAACGCCATTCAGGCTGGCATTCAGGAGTTCATTCAATTTGAAGAAAAATCTTTTGAAACATTCCGGCCAGCGGGGGAGCGGCCCATCGTCATTTGCAACCCTCCGTATGGCGAACGATTGGATGACGTCGAGGAAGCGGAGGCGATTTACCGCACAATGGCTTCCGTATTCCCGCCGCACAAAGCCCAGTATTTTATCCTGACTCCCCATCTCGATTTCCAAAAACTCTTCGCCCGCAAAGCCGCAAAAAACCGCAAACTCTACAACGGCAAAATCAAGTGCTACTTGTATGAGTATCTCTAGGAATTTTTTCTGATCCAGACAAGCATTTCAAGATTCGTCATATCAATGTGGTACTGCAACGTTTTTTCTGAAATTGATTCGATTTTACTTTTGGCGTAAATACATAGGGGAATGAGCCCCCCTTCTTTTTGATAAAAATGAATGTAGCTCCGAAACCCGCCCGATTTTCCCCTATTCAAATCCCGACTTTTGATCCTGATTTTGTAAATGGAGTTTCCTATGGAAACAGCGGTTTTTAGGTCAATTTTCGAAAGGCTGGCCAATAAATCCTCTTTGACATGAGGATAGCCTTTCTTGAGTTTTTTGAGCTGTTTCTTAAAATGTTCCGTTAAATAAACTTTCATCCTAAATGTCTTTTAATTGCTCTTTCAGGCCAGGCACTTTACTCCAGTCAATTTCTTTTGCCAGGTGCTCCAGAAGTTCGATGGATTCGCTCAAAGGATGTTTTTGGGTCAGTAGGTAATATTTGATCAAAAAAGCGAACGTCGCTGTGCGATTGCCAAGACCTTCTTTTTCCCTAATCAGATCCAGTTCTTCCGTGATCTTATCGTCGATTTTGAAGAGGAGCGCGGGCATAAAACATTATTTTATATATAAAATAT
>JAZDOH010000044.1:0-12189 GCA_043798815.1 Candidatus Peregrinibacteria bacterium
CATCAATCCCAGGAATCGGAATGACAACCGCGGCGCCGTCCGCCTGATAAGGGCTATTGGTTATATGTGGATTTTAACCACCCGCCCAGCATTCTTCCAACTTCCTCCAGTTTAGCCTGTAATTGGAACACCCCCGTTTCATTACCTAATTTGTATTCTAAAATCAGTCTCAATTTTAAGCGCGCTACTTCCAATTTACTGCTGGCTTTTATAAGATATCCTGCTTTCAGAGGTTTTGGCGCATTTTTGGCCATGACCAGATGTTCAATTAAATCCAAAATCGTTTGCTCAAGGCTGATACCCAAAGAATACCGCCATCGTTTATTGAGTTTGAGGTTCAGATCAACTATGTTTTTATACGCTTCATAACTCCGATTGATAATTGGCAAAGTATCCATGGATTTAAGTTTAAGGAACATCTGGCACAGTTGGTTTGTCTTTCGTAAGAGCAAAAAATCCAGCCGGGAACTGGATAATTTTACACAAAGGAACCGCAAAAGGATCAGCCGCCGGCTGAACCTTAAAAATGCCGCGAGCTATTTCGGGCTTTTAAAACGCCATGAAAATCCAAAAAAAACCAGGGAGTTCTTTTGGGAATTAATGAATTTGTTTTATTGAGTTGCGGTAGGACGGGTTATGCCAGTAAATTTGCTAATTTTTTGGCCTTTTCAAGTAATGCTTTATTTTCCGGTGCAATTTCTTCAACGTCGGGCTCTTTAAATTTTTTAGGCATACAGAATTAATTTAAGGATTATAATCCCAACAGCACGGCCGCGATCCAGGGGAAAGCCACGGTGACGTCGCTTTGTATGATTTGATAATAGCTTTGAGTGGAAAGTTTGTCCCAGGTAATTTTTTCTTTGCCGCCGGCGCCGGAATACGAGCCGTAAGACATGGGCGACGAGCCGATTTCAATAAACCCCGCCCAGTCACGTACTTTACCGTGGAGTTTTAGGTCATGTTTAATTGAAGGCACCACGCAAATCGGAAAGTCAGCCGCAATACCGCCGCCAAGCTGCAGAAAAGCGATCGGAGCATCTTTGGCAGTTTCCATATACCAGTCATACATCCAGGTAAAATATTCCAAGCCTGCCTTCATGATGTTTGAATCCAAAAGCACGCCTCCTTTTGGGCGATATTTGCCACCATAAGTGTAGCTGGCAAAAATATTGCCCATGGTGGAATCCTCGAAGCCGGGGATGACGATGGGGACATTTTTTTGGTAAGCGGCATAAGTCCAGCAGTCATTCGCATTGGCGCCTTTGTCTGGCTTGATGAGCCCTTTGGCAAACAGTCGGCGGAAATATTCATGGGGAAAATACCGTTCACCTTTTTTCTGCGCTTCTTTCCAAAATTTCAGCAAATGCGGTTCCATGATGCGAACGCTTTCGTCCTCGGGTAGAAAAGTATCGGTGATGCGGCGCAGGCCGGCATCCCGTAACTCCGCTTCTTGTTCAGGTGTTAGCTCCGTGTACCTTGGAATATAAGCATAATGCGAATGCGCCACGTAGCGATAATATGATTCTTCGTGATTGGCGGCAGTAGCAGAAATCAGATGCACTTTGTTTTGACGAATCAGTTCCGCGAGCATCACGCCAACCTGGAATGAGCTGAGCGCACCCGCAAGGGTCACTACGAGCTTTCCGCCTCGCTTCAGATGATCGCGTAGCCACAACGCGGCTTGCAGCGTTGAGCCGCCATTATAATGGTTCAGCGTGCGCTCCGCAAAAGCGGAAACCGGCTTAGAGCTTTTTTTCACATACTCGCTCAGCGTGCCCGCCGCGGCAACTCCGGCGCCACTTTCCGTGACGATGAATTTGCGCAACCCCGGCGAGAGTTTTTGAAGTTTGGATTTCTGCATACGAATAAGCTATCAGAGTTGAAGCGAGCATTCAATGTTTTTTAAGGTATAATTGCAACGATGAAAACCTGTCAGCAGTGCAAAACTTCGTTTCAGGTAACTGATGAGGATCGTGGGTTCTATGAAAAAATGGGCGTTACTGAGCCTACGCTTTGCCCCTCTTGTCGCCAGCAACGGCGATTGGCATTTCGGAATGAACGAACGCTTTATAAACGCCAATGCAGTGGCAGCGGGAGGAGCATCGTTTCAATTTATCCATCCGACGTTTCATTTCCGGTTTACCACCACTCTTATTTTTTCAGCGACAACTGGAACGCCATGAGCCATGGCAGTGATTTTGATTTTTCCCGCCCGTTTTTTGAGCAATTTCACGAGCTGGCCTTGGCTACCCCTCACCTTGCCACTTATTCTCACGGAAATGAGAACGCGGAATATGGAAATCTTTCAAGCTGGAACAAAGATTGTTATATGCTTTTTGAATCCGATAATAGTCGCGACTGCTATTACAACGAAAATAGTTATCGCAACAAAGATACGGCCGACTGCACGTTTACCAACGAATCCGAAGGGTGCTATGGATGTGTGGACGTGCTGAACAGTTATAATCTCCGTTATGCTCTGAACTGCAAAAGCTGCAGCAATTCCTGGTTTTTAAAAAACTGCATTGGCTGTAAAAATTGTTTTGGCTGCGTCAATCTGAAAAATCAGGAATATTACCTTTGGAACCAGCCGCTGAGCAAAGACGAATATCAACAAAAACTCCTGGAGATGGGTTTGGATTCCCATTCGAATCTTCAGAATTTGAGGCAGCGTTTTTTGGAATTCGCCATGGAATTCCCGCACAAATACTTGAACGGTTTTCACAATGAAGATTGCACCGGGGATTATCTGAATCACTGCAAAAACGCCCAATTTTGTTTTGATTCCTCAGAACTCCGGGACTGCAAATATGTTTATCAATGCGAACACATCAAAGATGGCTATGATTTGGATACTTATGGTGGTGTAGAAGGGGCAGAGCTGGTGTATGAATGTCATTCAGTTGGCCGCGGATCTTTCAACGTGGCTTTTGGAAACAATGTGTGGCAAAACTTGACGGACGTTTGGTACGCGGATACCTGTATTGATTCCAAAGATCTCTTCGGTTGCATCTCGATGCGTCATGCGCAATATTGCATTTTGAACAAACAATATTCTCGCGAAGATTATTTCGATTTGCGCAGCCGCATTGTCGAACACATGCGCCGTACGGGAGAATATGGTGAGTTTTTCCCCGTTCAACTCAGCCCTTTTGCCTACAACGAAACGGTAGCCAATTTTTACTATCCTTTGGCGAAAAATGAAGTCCTTTCACGAGGGTGGAAGTGGAGCGACTACGAACATCAGGTCAAAGCCGACAAAACCATTCCAGCGGCACGCTTGCCGGACACAATTAAATCAGTTCCTGATGATGTGCTGGACTGGGCCATCACATGCGAGTCTACGGGCAAACCTTTTAAAGTCACCTCTCAGGAGCTTAAGTTTTACCGCGATCGAAATATTCCTTTACCGCACCTACACCCGGATGAGCGTTATCGAAGGCGTATGAGTCTGCGTAATCCGCGCCAGTTATGGGATCGCGAATGCGTTAAGTGCGGGATGGCTTTTCAAACCACTTATGCTACAGAACGGTCTGAGAAGATTTATTGCGAAAACTGTTATCTCAGGGAAGTGTATTGATCAATTATGCACTGGAGCCGTATAATCACATTGTTTTAAAAATTTAAATTTTTTCCCATGAAAACCCTCCGCGATATGCCCACTCTTAAGGGCAAAAAAGTCCTGGTTCGCGTTGATTTTAACGTGCCGCTGGATGATCAGGGCAATGTGAAGAATGACAAGCGCATTAGGCACGCGTTGCCCACGCTCAAGTATTTACTCGATCATGGCGCCAGTCAGCTCATCTTAATGTCTCACGTGGGACGGCCCAAGAACAATGAACCCAATCTGCGCACCGATAAAATCGCGGCTCATCTCGAAAAAATGATGGGTGAAAAAGTTGCTAAAGTTGATGGCTGGTCCGGAATTCCTTCCGCCAAAATCATCCTCCTCGAAAATCTCCGATTTCACCCAGGTGAAAAGAGTAAAGTCGAAACCGAACGGGACGCATTTGGAAAAGAATTGGCGAACCTTGCGGATTTTTACGTGAATGAAGCGTTTTCCAATTGTCATCGCTCTCATGCCAGCATGACCAGTGTTCCCAAATTCATTCCTGGATTTGTGGGATTTGGAGTGGAACACGAGGTGTCGAGCATTCAAAAAGCGCTCCAGAATCCCGAACACCCAATGGTGGCGGTTATCGGAGGACTCAAGGCCGATAAACTTCCAACCATCGCGTATCTTTCAGTGGTGGCCGATCACGTTCTTGTGGCAGGCGCCGTCGCGTTTGCCTTACTCAAAGCTCAGGGGATAAAAGTGGGCAGTTCTAAAATCGATGAGGAAGGAATGAGTGAAATGGCGGAGCTCGTCAAAAAAATCACCGGCAATTCCAAAGTCCTGTTGCCGCAAGATGCGGTAGTGGCGGATGCTTTTGCGGAAACCGCAAACCACAAGATCGTCCCCGTAAACGGAATCGAAGATGGTTGGATGGCGCTCGACGTTGGCCCAAAAACGGTTGAAACCTACGCGGCGCTGATCAGAAAGGCGAAAACGGTTTTGTGGTTCGGGCCCATCGGCGTATTTGAGTGGAAGGCGTTTTCCGGTGGCACTCGCTCCATCGGGCAAGCTATTGCCAACACGTCCGGACTCAAAATCGTCGGCGGCGGCGACAGTGCAGGCGCGGTGGAAAGCTTGGGTCTGGCGGATCAAATGACGCTCGTTTCTACAGGGGGCGGGGCTAGCTTGGAAATGGTTGAAGGAAAAGCGTTGCCGGCGATTAAATCGCTCGAATGACCAAAAAAGTTCTTTACATCGAAATCGACGAAGCGGTGGCTTCAATTCATGAGCGTGTGAGTCGCTTGTCTCAGGTTACGCTGTATTTGGTAGTCCCGCGGAAAGCAGTTTTGTTCCAAAGTTTGGTGAATTTAAAATTCCTGAAAGCCAAACTTGAAGAACAGGGGAAAACCATGATTCTCGTTACGACGGATCCCACCGGAAAACATTTGGCGGAAAAACTGCAAATTTCCGTCGCGCCCCGCGTGGAAGTGGAAAAAATCGATACGGCTTCTCCGGAGCCCACTCCCGAAATGAAAATCCAGCCCATTCAGGCTAGGCGGAACGAAGTGATTCGTGACCAGCCCAAACGATTCACCGAGAAAAAAATGACCATATCCGAATTCATCCAGGAGTTCCGGAAAAAACGGAAAAGCGGAAAAACGGAAGCCTCCGCTTCCATGCTGTCGCTCAAACCGCACCGGAAGTTTTTGAGCCTGATTTTGATTTTAAGTTTTGGCCTGTTTTTACTGATCGGCTACATCGCTTTGCCGGGAGCCACCCTTTACCTTCGTCCAAGCTTTGACAACCTGGATCACACCGTCAACATCGTGCTGGCGGACAAGCACGCCAATCAAAATCTTTTAGGACAAAACAAGCCTCATGTGATCGCGAGTGAAAAAGTAACCACGGTGACCAAACAAACCAAAATATTTTCCACCACCAGCCAGGAATTTTACGGAGAAGCTGCACGTGGATCCCTTACCATCGTCAACACCCTGCCGGAAACATGGGATTTAAAATCAGGGACTCGCTTTCAAACCAAAGACGATTTGGTATTTCGCTTGCGCGATGGAGTGACGGTTCCCGCCGCGAGCGTGCAGGAATCTAAAGAGCCCATTCCGGGCAGACTTCAGGCCATTGTCATTGCCGATCCTTTCGACGCGTACGGAAAACCAGTGGGGGGGCGTGGAAACATCGGCTCCACCCGTTTTTTTCTTCCGGGATTGAGCAAGTTGAACCAAGGCCGACTGTGGGGTGAAAGTCAGGCTCCCATGACGGGCGGCACCACGGCTTATCGCAAAATAGTCAAAAGCGAAGACATCGAAGCGGCCAAAAAACAAATTCGGGACAACCTTACCGAAATGGCCCGTGAAGAATTGCATCAATACCTGGAAACGCAAAACGAACTCAATCACACCAATCTGGTGCTTTTGGATGATCGTCGGTATCTCAAGACCGAATTGCTGGATCTTCGCCTCTCTGAAGATTTAGAGGGAAGCGCTCGGGAAAAATTTGAAGTGTTTGCTAAAATCCAGGCGCAGGGAGTCGCTTATGACGCGGATCAATTGTACGCCATTTTGGCTAAGGAAATTCGTGGCCGTGTCCACCCAGACATGCAGCTGCGCGACGAATCGATCCGCCCGGACAGCCTGCAGTATGAAGTGATAGACGAGGATCCGCTCACTGGCCTCATCAAAATGACCGCCACCATCAAAGGGATCGAGGAATACATCGTGGATCCCGAAAGCGAAGCGGGCCAGCGATTGGGAGAAAAAATCAAAGCCAAGATCCTGGGATTGCCTGTGGATGAGGCACAGAGCATTTTAGAAAATTTCCCCGAAATCGATGCCGTGAACATTCGGACTTGGCCCTTTTGGCTGGATATCATGCCTCGCCTTCCGGAAAACATTCGCATCAAACGGCTGACGGCTTCCAACTGATCAAATCACGCCCACATCCATCTGCGGCAAACGGTCCAATTTTTGGTTGTGAGCGGTCAACGGGTTGTAGATTTGGTAAAAGAGTTCGATGAGTTGAGGCGTGGTTAGTTGGGCGACTCGCAAATTGCAACCTTCAAGCCCCGCCTTGACCGAATTCACGCGCTCCATCAGGTGTTTGTTCATTTCGTCGAATTCCTTGTGCCGCTGTTTGATCGCTTCTACGCTTTCAGAAGCTGAGATGCGCTGCAAAAATTTGGCAAACAAATTCAAGTTTTGCGAACGGTAAGGATCATAAGGCACCACCACGTAAAAGTTTTTTTCCATGATGTCCGCGTATTCCACCAATTTTTGAATGTATTCACAGTATTCATGCGTTTGTTTGCGGAGGAGGGGGTTTTCATTTTTTTCGCCCAGTTCCTTCACATTTTCCAGGTATTTGTCGATGTCGAGTTTTCGAGAACGAATCGCGATCTGAACCGGGAAGTCGATGGAATTCAAAAAACCCTGATAAGCAACAATAATTGCATTTTGTTCCTCTTCGGATTTTAAATTAAAGTTCACACTGCTCGTTTGGAGCACGGCGCGCAATCCGCCATTTTTCAACACCACCACATCGTCCTTAATCTCCGCTATAGAAAGATACAGTTGAGTGCTGGCGTGTGGGCTCGCCTTTTTTTGGTGAACAGTGTCGGGAATGGGGGTAGTAGCCATGATTAATCGAGGTTAATTTCTATTTCTCCGCGCTCCAATTCTGTGAACTCAAATTCCCCCTTTTTTTCGGTTTTTTTCTGCCCGTCTGAGGAGCGGGTGGCAGCAGCAGAAGGCACATTCGGCTTTGGTTGCACCTTTCTGGGTTCCTGGGGTGCAGGAGTTTGAGAAACGGGCTTTGGAACGAATTGAACGGGTTGAGCTTTGTTGATGGCATTAATGGCGGTATCCGGATGGGCGGAGGCATTTTTTTTCTTTCTCTTGCGTCGCCGCTTTTTTCCACTTCCCGGCTGACCCTCTTTGGCCATGGGTGCAGGGGATTGAAGCAGGGGTGTGACAGGAGAAGGTGCAGGTTTTATGACGGCTGGCTTGATTGGCGCCATAACAGGAGAAACAGGAGCTGGCATTACCTTTTTAATCGATGTGGTTGGCAATTTCGCAAGCAGAGTCAAGCGTTTTCCCCTTGGATCCCGTTTGACCGAACGCCAATACATGTTTTCGGTTTCATTTGGTTTGTGGCCAAAAAAGGCTTCGGCGATCAAGTCTCCATCGTTGGCTTTATCAAGATCCGGATGGTTTTTAACTTCCACGTGGGAAAAGCCTCCGGAGTCCAAAATACGGCTCAATTCATTTAAATTCAGCCCCGCACGCTTGTCCTTTTCAGCCACTTCGGTTTGAGACGTGGATTTTTCTTCCTGGGTTCCAAGGTCAATCCAGGCGGCAATTCCCTGATGATCCCAATGCCTTCGTCTGGGCTTGATGTTGTATTCGAGCCCAAGGAGCACGAATTTGGGAAGTGGGATGTCATTGATTCTAATGAGCGCCGCCGCCACAGCCACCAGGGCTGGAAGGGCGATCACGAAGTATTCAATGATATTCAAGTCATACATCTTTCCCAGCAGGGTGAAGAATGTGTAGCTGATTCCGCAACCTACGGATACGATGATGAGTTGTCGGAGCGTCAGTGGCCCAACAATTTTGTCTTCAATGCCGACGTTTTGAGGGATTTTGTATTGAAGCATTTAATCTAATTATTATAGCAGAAACAAGCCTAAAAAACAAGGGTGCAGTGCCCACCGATCTCATGAGGTTTTTCAGTTGCCTGCCTTATCCGATTCTTTCAGTTCAATGGCTTCAATCGCCAACTGGGCCATTTCCCCCCTGCTCATGTTTCGTCCGGGGCCAAAATCAGGGAGGATTTTACCATTGGGGGTACGCAAACCATCGAGCAACCCGTTTTTGACGGCAAAATTCACAGCGGGGTAATACCATGTTCCTGTCGCCACATCTTTGAACTGGGCTTCGGCTTTAAAAGTTTCCGCTTTCGTCACGTCAAATCCAAAAGCGGAAACCAGGATTTTAACGGCTTCCGCGCGGTTGATGGGCTGTTCCGGGTGAAACGTGCCGTCCGCGTACCCATTCACCAAATTCAATTCCTTGGCTTTTTTTACGTACCCCACGTACCAAGCGTACAGCGGGACATCCGGAAAAGGGGAATCTTCCACTTCCTCCATCGGGGGAACATCAGCTCCGATGGCTTCCAAGGCGATTTTAATGAACTCGGCGCGAGTGAGCTGCTCATCAGGCGCATAAATACCCTTGGAACGGCCTTTGACAATTCCTTTGCGATAAAGGGCTTCAGCATAATTTTTAGCCCAATGATTTTCCAGATCGTTGAATTCGGCTTTGGTGAAACTTTCCCCTTGCTGGGCGACGAAGAAAAGATCTGTTTTTAGCGAAGAAATCGAGATCCGCTTTTCCGCCCAATCCACAGTCACTTGCGAAGGGTCAACTGCTTTATACTGATTTGTTCCTGAGGGTAAAGTGAACACCGTCACGGGCTCATTCGGTATGAAGCGATCGGTGATGAGAACCGACATGACGTAAGGTTTGTCAAAATGAAGAGTTTGGCCGTCCGGAGGAATGAATTCCACGATGGTTTTAAAGGAGTATCCAAAATTCACCGGATAGTCCTTAATAAAGCGCCCCACAGGGGATACCAAATACCCCTCAAAGGCTCTGCCGGAATCATCGGTGATGAACGTGTTTTGCTCAAATCGCACTTCCGTTTCACGCGTGAGATTTTTAAAAATGATCGGTCGGCGGATCAGCCCCTTGTGCTCCGCGGTGATGTGAATCGCCGATTTACTGCTCACCGTGAGCGGAGTGGGGGAGGAAAATAGTGGAGCGGTAAAGGCGTTATCCCGATAGTCACCAGTTCCTCCGGTTTTGGGAACGCAGGTGCCGTTGAGAAGATCAAAATTTTGTTCGCATTCCAGGACTCTGCAAAGCGGATAAGGACTCATGCGCTTGGCGTTCGGGCGATCATTGCATTCGAATCGGTAAACCTGAGTGAATACCGGACTCTTGTTGCCGCTCGTGTCGATTCCAAAAAACTTCAAAACCGTGTGTTCGGAAATAGAAAAAGAATCCCGGTACAGCGGACTGTCTTCCGTTGGATAAGAGCCGTCGGTGGTGTAAAAAATTCGCACGCCCTCTTCTTTGAATTCCAATCCCACTTGAGTTTCACTGAGGTAAGAGATGAGGGAGACATTTTGGGCAAATCCGTAACTGCCCGCCGGAGGATCAGCCACCACAAAAGGGGGCGTCCGATCAATGGCTGTGGCAGTGGTGAACACGCGGATAAATTCCCCCGTCATCAAGTTCATATTTCGGTCACGCACACTTTTAATGCGAATGGCGTGGGACGCTTCGGAAACCAAAGATTCCTGAAGGGTCAAGGTGACTCTTGATCCGTCTTCGCTCAAACTCAACGTCAGCGGGATGGGGATATCGTCGTGGCGCACCGAAAAATTACCGGGAAGCACGGTGGCTGAATCGATCGGCTCCGAGAACGTCACGGTGATGGTACGAGTACTGGCCGGCACCTTTTGGGCATCCGCCACAATAGAAACCGTTGAAACCACGGGCGGGATAATGTCTTCCAGCTGACAGTAACCGGAGCACCCATCCCGGTCGATAAAATTACCGTCATCGCAAATTTCACTCTTATCAGCTTCCACAACTCCATCTCCGCAATACGCCTGGGCATGCAAAACCAGAAATCCTCCGGTCAGGAGGAAGGTGATACAAAGCCCGATTGTCCTTTTAAAAAGTGACATGGTGAGTGAGTTAAACTCGTCTCACGTATTCAGCGGTTTCCGTGTTCACTTCCACTACGTCTCCTTCATTGATGAACAACGGCACATTCACTACCGCGCCCGTTTCCAGCGTTGCCGGCTTGTTGCCTCCGGTGGCTGTGTCCCCCTTAACTCCGGGAGGGGTTTCGATGATTTTCAGTTCCGCCTTGATGGGGGGCTGAACGCCGATCGGATTGCCTTCGTAAAACGTCACAAAAACTTCCGTATCATCTTTAATAAAATGAAGCGATTCCGCGACCTGGTTCACGGGCAGGGTGAATTGTTCATACGATTCATTGTTCATGAAGTGAGCCGAATTCGTGTCACGGTACAAATACTGGCAGCGGCGCCGTTCAATATCCGCGAATTCATACAATTCGCCGGCTAAAAATGTTTTTTCCAAAGCCGAGCCGTCGATCAAGCTTTTTAGCTTGGTGCGCATCACGGGTTTGCGTTGTTGTTTGCGGTTGAATTGGCTCCAGGTAACCAGATAGGGTTTTTGATCCACTTTGACCACGGTTCCAACCTTAAGATCGGTAAGACTGCTCATGGGAAAAAAGTAATAATCATTAAAAGGGCAAAACGAGTTTACCAGATCGCAAAGAGGCGGTAAACCTTATTCGTTGACCAAAAACCGATACGGTTTTTTGGACCAGACCGACCCCGCATAACCCACTCCGATGCGCGCGGTTTTTTTGATGCTCGTCACAGTTATTCCACGGTCTTCGATCCACAATCCCGTTTTTCGCACCGCCGGTTTTTCATTGAAAGTTTTGTCGACGCCAATCGCTTTGGTCAGTTTTCCGGGACCGTCAAATTCCCCGGCGCCCCGAATCAAGATCGCCGCCGGATATTCTTTTGGCCCCGTGACGATATTCAGCATCCAATACATGCCGTATACCAAATAAACATACCAATATCCCGCCGGTCCGAACATCACCTTCGTCCGTTCCGTTTTCCCGCGATGCGCATGCGACGCACGGTCTTCATGGCCATCGTACGCTTCCACTTCACAGATCATGAGGGCGGTTTTGACCCCGTTTTTTTCACTCACCAAAAATTTTCCCAGCAATTCCCGTGCTACCGTGAGCGTTGGACGATTAAAAAAATGATGATCGAGAACAATAGCCATTGTTGTGAATGGTGGGCCCTCCTGGACTTGAACCAGGGGCCAACCCCTTATGAGGGGGCTGCTCTTACCAACTGAGCTAAGGGCCCGCTAGGTCACGATAACTCAAGCGCAGGTCTTTTTCAAATGAGGCTGGGTTGTTTTTAGAGTGGGAATGTGGTATAATAAAATGATATTTTTATGTCAGAACCTGCCGCCACACCAACGGGTGCAGCTCCTGCCGTTCCGCAAGAGGACATCGGGAAAGTCGTCACACAAGTGGTCGAAGGATTAAAGGAAAGCATGGCAAAGCCAACGCTGGGCAATGTTCTGAATGCGCTAGGCCCGCTTTTAACTTATTATCTTTTAAATAGTTCAGATACTCATGTATCGGATCAGCCAAACTCTGATGATGCGCGTGAACATTTAAGAACCGAAGTAGATCAGAGTCGGCTGGGCGCTTTGCGGGCACAAGTAGCACGACAAGCTCCTTTTTTGATGGCCGAAAAGCCTCCGGGGAAAGAAGAAAAAAAGGCGCCAAAAACAAAAAAGGAATTAGCGATGATAGAAGATTTGAAAAAGAGGGGATTTGTTTACGACTATGAGACGGGGAATTATCTGGATCCGGCCGTATTTCCCAACATGGAGCAATTGAGATTTGATTTTTTATTGCCCTACGAACTTTATGATGGCTCGGGCGCTCTGGTTACTTGCTACTTTCGTAAGTCTTTTGGGGAT
>JAZDOH010000086.1:0-12886 GCA_043798815.1 Candidatus Peregrinibacteria bacterium
GTTTGAAACGACGATCACGGGGATTTTTGACCATTTTGAATTGCCATGGATTTTCTTTAGAAAATCCAATCCATTCATATTATTTTTTAAGTAATAATCCAGCCAAATCATGTCGGGCAACGGAGAAGCTTTTTCCAGATATTCCAAAGCGGATTCCGCGTTATTAACACCCACCGATTCCAGGTGACTATTTTTCATTTTAATTTCAATGGACTTCAGCAAAAGCTTTTCGTCTTCTATCACTAGGATGATTGGGATTTTTGAATTCATGGGATTGAATTAGTTGTATTGTAGTGTCCGGCACTCAGCTTAGCAATGAAACTTCGCCCTTTTTGGCTTTAGATCCTTTTTTGGAAAGACTGAAGAAAAAGGAAGTGCCTTGATTCTCTTCGCTCTTGAACCATGCTTTCCCCCCTGAGGCTTCCACAATGGCGTTGACCAGGTACAATCCCAAACCGTTTCCTTCCGTTTCTACCGTAGAAATATTGCTGGCACGGAAAAACTTTTGGAAAATTTTGTGTTGTTCCTGGCGCGGGATCCCAAAGCCTGTATCGGAAACCTGAGAAATAATTTCTTTTTCTTTTTCGGAAACGAAAATGATGATTTCTCCGCCGTCAGGCGTGTACTTTACGGCGTTATTGATTAAGTTTGAATATACTTCGCGGATTAGTTTAGGATCCACGTTAATGATCGGCAAATGATCATTAATGCTCACTACTACATTGAGTTTTTTTTCATCGATGCTGGCTTGGAGCGTTTTTAAGACATCGTGCACCAAATCGGCCAAACGTGTGGGTTTGGGGTCAATGATAATCCGACCCGACTCGATGCGGGCGATGTTGAGAAGCGCGTTGACGAGAGCGATCATGCGTTCATTGAGTTCGTTTATGTTGTCGACAAATTCCTTTTGAGACTCGCTCAAAATACCCACGTCCCCGGCTCGCAGCATTTCCGCAAACCATTTCATTCCGGAAAGTGGGGTGCGAAGCTGGTGACTGACCAGAGAAACGAATTCGGTCTTCATGCGTTCCACTTCTTTTTCACGAGTTACGTCGCGGAACACCATGATGACACCCACCGCTTCTTTTTCGAGCAATACGGGAGTGACCGTGACTAACATGGGAAAAACTGGCAAATGCTCTGGGGCGCAGTAATACGTGCCAGTGACTTTGCGTAACTCCGAAAGCGCTATAGAAAAAGGCCTGTCCTTTTTGGGAATCAAATTGCCTTCCTGATCCTGAAGTTTTAAAACGTCGGTCAGATCCGCCCCACGAACCTTTTCCAAATTCCAGTTGAGCAGGTTTTGAGCCACGGGATTGACGCGAACGATTTTTCCTTTGGCGTCGGTCGCGACGATCCCATCTCCAATGCTTTCCAGGATCGCATCCGCCTTGGCTTTTTCATACGCGATAGTGGATAAATCTTTCTGGAGTTCTTTGGTTTTTTCTTTGACCTTTTTTTCTAAAATTAAGTGGGACTTTCCTAACTTTGCCACCGTTTCGTTGAACGCCCTTGAAAGCGCTCCGATTTCGTCTTGGGTGTCAATTTGAATTCGAGCTTGCAAATCCCCTTCCCGCACACGACCGATCACCTGAGTCACCTGAGTCAAAGGCTCAGTGACTTTTCGGGAAATCACCAGTGCCAAAAGGAGGATCGTTAGAAAAAAGAGTGCGATCGCAAAACCCAACCTGATGTAGGTCTTCCAAAGAGGCCAAAAAGCTTCGGATGTGCTGACTTCTGAAAGAACCACCCATTCCCTTTCCGGGAAACAAACCGAAACTCCAATCACTTCTTCTCCCTGATAATTTTGGTAAACAGCGCTTCCCAACGGCTCACTATCCTTCAAACATTTTTGAACCGGAAGTGAATTCACTTTTATTTCGTCTTGATTGGAGGCTGTACGGGAAGAATTTGCATCAGGATGAATGAACATTGTCCCCCATTTGTTGACGATGTACACTTCAAGAGTTTTGAGTGGGCTTTTTAAAAGGTATTGGCCGGCAGGATCATAGCCCAATTTAGTGGATAGCAGTTCCTGCAAGCGGTTCGCATCAAATGCATTCACTAATACTCCGATAGGCTCTTGTGTATCATAGGTGCTAAGCGGTACGGAAACAAAAAACGCGTGAGCCTCTCCCCCTCCCCAGTCAGAAACTTCCCAAATGGAAGCTTCTTTTTTCCCCTGAATGAAATAGTTGGTTGCAGAATAATCTTTCCCGATTTCTTCCGAAGTTGTAGCCGCTCGAACCTGCCCTTTCAGGTCCATGATCATGATTCCCAATAATGTCGGATCGATGGATTTTTTATTTACGATCAAGTGTTGGTTTAGTTCATGCTCCGCCTCTAAACTGCCAGTGGAAAGAATGTCATAAAAAAGCTGACGGATCATGCCGTCCGTTGCAAAATCCAACGTTCTCCTTTCAATGACGTCAAAGTGAGTCAGGAGCGCTTCTACCTTTGCATCCGCGAACAGCATGAGTTTGTCTTCAACTTCCTGGCGGATTTCCTGTTTGATCGTCCGAATGCTGTAAACGCTGATAATGATAAATGGGGTCAGTCCAAAAGCTAAAAAAACAAGAAGTAACTTAACTTTGATGGAACGAAACCACCCATTCATGAGCAAAGGATAAAAAAAACGGGAGCTAAAAAAGGCAGAAACTAGGGAGCGAAGCTGCCTATTTCTGCCTTTTTGATTTTCATGAGAAAGGTCTTAGCGGATCACCTTAATTACAGGTGCATCGCCACCGCCTCCGGCCGCCTCACCTTCTGCGTCACAAGCTCCTACGGTGATGGCGCCATTCGAATCCTTCATTAAATAATAATCAGTATTGGCCGCCGTGCCGGTCCGTGGATCTTGAGGAACTGAGCCTAAATAACTAGTGCCGATTCCAGCAAGATTCACGCATGCCGCTTGCGTAGTTTGAGTGCCACAAGTGGTGTTGGCTCCTGCAGCACAGGTGCCAATCACATGATAATTGCCGTTGGTAAGTCCTTCCACTGTGCTGTAATGAGTGCCGTTGTTATCGGCTTGATACTTCACTACGGCATCAAGGATGGTGGACACGTCACTAGCGCGACGAGCGTTGCGCGCTTCGTTCAAACGTCTGGCTGGGTCAATCGCCACAAAAATCGCGGCAGCCAAAATGGCTATGATCGCGATGACGATGATCAGCTCAATAAGGGTAAACCCTTTAAACAATGTTTTTCGCATAAATGTTTATATTAAGTTTTATTTCTAAAAGACAGTTTAACCAAAAACTCCTCTTATGCGCCATTCTTTTTACTTGCTAAAATGGATTTATAGTTTTTAAATAAATTTACAGAAGAAAAGAACGAGGAAGCGTCAGCTGCCTTTAGGGCAGCGCCGCTCACCGGACGAAAGGCGTCCGCTTCTTTTTGAATAGGAATGCGATAGGCTTCAAAAGGAGCGATCGTAAGTGAAAAAAGTTTTTGAAGTTCTTCGTGCATGGAGCCAGCCAGTTCGGATTTTCCGGAAATCAAAATGGAATGGAGTTTTTGAGAAGTCATTTTTTCGAAAAAATCTACTGAATTTTTAAGATCTTCTAAAAATACCTTCAAAAATTCCATAGGAGTGCTGGTACGATTGCTATCAAAAATCAGCCCATCCCAAAATAAAAACCAAGAGACTGATTTTGGGGTAAGGTGAATAAAAACTGCCCCTTCTTCTGGTTTCAATGGAAGAGCTAAACTGTTCATGAAGCTAAGTGGTTCCGGCTCTGCCAATACGGGTTTTAAACCGGACATGCAAATGGTTTTAACATACCCGCAAAGGACGCTTGTTGGCGCTGCGGCCACAAAAATCAATTGGAAATTCTTTTGGGGAATCACCGCGTAATCGTACGTTGCTTCTTTAGCCGGAATTGGGAAAAAATCAGCTATACGAGCCTTGATCGCTTCGTGCAATTTCCCCTGGTGAAGTTCGGCGGGAAAACGAAAAACGTGTTCAAAAACAATTTCATCCGGCAAGCTCAGTACGCATTTTCTGGAGGTGATTTTTAACTCCTTCAGTAAATCAGTAATCATTTCCGCGAGTTTTTGAGGTTTTTGCACCTGCCCCTTTACCACGATTCCCGCGGGAAGAGGCCGGGAACCCATGGCCTGAATAGTGGGCGCCTGTTTTTTCCCCGTGAGCGCGATTACGCGTACCGCGTCATCTTTGATGCTTAGGCCAAAAGGTTTACCGAACAAGAAATCGAACATTTTTAATTTTAATTACTTAATTCCCGCCAGGCAGTGACGGCAAAGGAGGAATTCCAGTCGGCATCCGCCTGAAAATGACGTGTGTAGCCATCGTTTACAGCCACCACATCTACCGTGCGCGCGGTGCCGGAACCACTGATTGTTATTGTACAGGAAACCCCATCTACCACCAAAGAGCTACCTGAGTAATTGTGATTTTGATTCAGGCTCATGAGCGCGTCTTCCAAACAGCCATTCCCCGCGGAAAAAACGTTTTTACTGAGCCCGTAACGGAGGTTGTTCTGGGTTTCCTGAATGCCCGTAGTGCTTGCAGTGAGAGCCACAAGCAAACCCACCGCAGAAACGACCATGATGATGATCAGAATGCTGAACCCATTTGTTTTTCTAAAAAAATGATTCATGACTTAATGACGTGGTGAAGCGGAGGTTTGTAGAGTGAGTGAGCGGTTGTACAAAGGATCTTGCCCTGTGGAAACGGCCTGGAGTGTAAGGCTGACGCGGATGCTTGAAACTTCGGCGTCTCGCCGCAATTGAGTGATAACAAAATTCGTAACATTCATTCTGTTGCTGGTGAGATCCACCGCAGCGGCCGCGCCTTCGCGCAGGCGGAGTTTGCGAATAGCAACCTCCTGACCGCCCACCGTGACGGTGGTTGTGTAGGTATCGATTACAATATCGGCGGTTCCTGGATAATCCAGAGTTACGGTTCCGGGGTGCGAGCTAAAAGTTCCGGTTGTAACCCCATCTGCCGCCTGAATGCTTTGGGTTATTCGCTCCAATGCCAGTCGGCTCTCCTGGGTTAATTCCGTGGAAACTTCTACTTTGACTCCGGATCCTATCACACGCCAGGAAAATGATATGATGCCGGTTAGCACCAGCGCGCCCAGAGCGATGTAAATCATCACCTCGGGAAATGTGAGGCCGCCCCGTTGTTTGGAGTGAAAAAATTTAAGGAACATATTCAACGGTTACGCTTTCTAAAATAGGAGTTCCACCCCCCATCGGAGTTTCAAAATAAGCGCGATACTGAACCCATTGCGTCCCACCCTGTGTGATGATTTGGGTACCGGAAACGGTGTAATAAGTATCTCTTGTTCCGTCCGGCCCAAGCCATACGGCGCTACCGAGTCCGGAAAGACTGTTGGACGTTTTTGTTCGGAATTTGATGACTCCAGTAGGGTTGCCGCTTTGAACCCACTTGAGCGTTAGATAACTGGGACTGCTTAATCCTGTATTAAATCCCAGCGATTTAAAATTACCGTTGCTATGACCTGCTTCTATCTGAACCGCTCCATCTCCTTGATAAATTACTTCAACTTCGTGAAAATCATTGCCTGATAAAAAATCAGAAACGGTGCTTTGCGTCCAGCCAATGGCCGGGCCAACTCGCCAATTGGTAAGGCGCGTGGTAGCGGAATAAGAGTGGGCATCCCAGGTTACCGTGCTAGCCACATCCCGACGCATTGAGCCGACATCGGTAACGGTTATAGTGCGAATATAAGGGGCAATGGCCTCTGAAGTTCCATTGAATTCCCAATAGCCATTTGTATTCCGCAAACCATGTGACCCTGTTGTCAGGTTAGCCCAGGAATAATCGCGGATGGCCCGAACCGCTTCCAATCCTTCCTGAGCTAAATTGACGGCAATGATTTTCTGCTCATTCCCGGTGATTCCTTTTACACCTCCTAAAATCAAAACGGCAATGGCGGGGGCAACCAGCATAAAAATCCCGACTCCGATCACGATTTCGAGTAAACTTATGCCCCGATGGAAATTAGAGAATTTCAATTTGACCATAAGCGTTAATGGTAAAAACGACATGATCGTCGCGAGACGCGTCAACGACTTCAAAAGAGCCGCTGTTGGATGTTTTCCCGGTAATGCGGTCAAATACGACCGCCGTTCCGCCCCCGCTCAAACTGATGTTTTCAAGCCCCAAACTTTCAGGCAATTCGGTTATTTCATCAAACGCGGTGTCGCGACTCGCATAACTGTTTCCTTTAAAAAAAAATGACTTGGCTGTCGGTCAAATTTAAATTTACCCCCCAGGCGCTGTTTCGGTAACGACTGACGCTGTTGCTTTGAGCTCGCCGAAATGATTGAAGAATTTGATCCGAATAACTGTTTTGGTGACTTGAGGAGTAAAAGGAAGAAAGAGATGCCATAGTTCCCCCCAACAGCAGCAAAAACAAAGCGAGAACGAGCGTGATTTCCATGAGATTGAAGCCTGAGTTTTTGAAATTTATGCGCCTCATTGTTTAAGGTTGCCTGTGATTTTGTAAATGGGGCCGAGAATGGAAATGGCCACGCCTCCCACCACCACACCGATGATGATGAGAAGCAGAGGTTCTAAGATGGTGGACAAGTTTTTCATCGTATTTTCAACTTCCTCCTGATACATTTGGGCCAAAAAAGAGAGAGTGTGCTCCAGACTTCCCGTGCGTTCTCCCATGGCAATCATGCGCATGGAAATGTGGGGAAATAGTTTTTGGTAAAACGCCATGGCTTCCCCCAGGCTGTGCCCCTTTTCCACTTCGATGATGAAGGAGCGGATAGCCCTTTGATACATGAGATTGGTGCTGGCATCCGCCACAATACGCAGACTTTTATCCAAGGTGAGGCCGCTTTTTAAAAGCGTGGAAAGGATGCGCATGAAGCGCTCCAGCTGAATGTTTTTGATGATTCCGGAAATCACGGGGAATTTGAGAATTATGGGATGCGTGACGGGCTTGACCCATTTTTGACGCAAAAGCCACATCATAAAAATGATGAACCCAATTGAACAGGAAACAATCAAGGTTCCGTGCGCGTCCAACGCGTCCGCAATGATGATGAGCGCCCGTGTGGTGATCGGAAGTTCGATTTCCAGACTTTTGAACAAGGGTAAAATTTGCGGCAAAATGAACCATGCTACAGAAATTCCCAGGCCAATTACCGCTATGAAAATCAGCATGGGGTACATCATGGCGGATTTGATTTTTTGCCTCAAATCTTCGGATTTTCGGAGTTCTTCGGCCAGGTATTTCAAATTTTCCGCCAGAGACCCCGCCAGTTCTCCGGTTTTGACTAGGTTGGTGTAAACCGCGGAAAAAATTTTAGGGTAACGTGCAAGCGCTTCATAAAAAGGTTTACCGGCCTGAACGGTTTCGGTCATGTCTCCCAGCATGGCTTGCATCTTTGCGCTCGATGATTCTTCTTTAAGCATATCCAAAGCTTCGATGAGGGTAAGTCCGTTTTCCAGTGCGATGGAAAGATGCCGCGTCAAAAACAAAATGTCACCGCGGCTCACGCCGCCGATTTGGATATTCCAGATGGATTTTTTTTGAGGGTTCGGCTGAGCCATAGGTTTTAGGTTTTGATCACGCGTAAAATTTCTTCCACCGTGGTCATGCCGTTAAGAACTTTAGCGATGGAATCGTCTAGCATGGTGGTCATGCCTTCTTCGATGGCTAGTTTTTTGATTTGATCCGCGTCCGCGTTCTGCATGATCATTTTGCGGATGGGATCCGTGACTTCCAGGATTTCAAACACACCCACGCGTCCCGCAAACCCTGTACCCGCGCACAGGCTGCAGCCCACCCCTTTGTACAACAACGGAATTTTGCATTCGCTGGTCAGTTTTTCCAAAACCTGAGCGGGGAAGAAGTCACGAAGCTGGGCCATGTCGGCCTCGTGGCTCTGGATGCATCGCTGGCAAATCCGGCGCACCAGGCGCTGGGCGATGATGATGTTGACGGTGGAGGCGATTAAAAATGGTTCTACTCCCATTTCGAGCAGACGCGGCAAAGTCGTGGCCGCGTCGTTTGTATGCAAAGTGGAAAGAACCAAATGCCCCGTCATGGCTGAATTCACCGCGATATCCGCCGTTTCTTCATCGCGAATTTCTCCCACCATGATGATGTCCGGATCCTGGCGAACGATGGAACGGAGCCCTGAAGCAAAGGTGAGCTTGGCTTTGGGATTCACCTGGATTTGGGTGATGCCTTCGATGTTGTATTCCACCGGCTCTTCAATGGTGTCGATGTTTACTTCGCTGGTGTTCAGAATTTTAAGTACCGCGTACAAACTGGTGGTTTTTCCGGAACCTGTAGGACCAGTGACCAGAATCATGCCCCATGGTTTGGCAATGTTGGCGTAGAGTTTTTTAAAATCCCTGTCGCCCAGGCCAAGGTCTTCCAAACTGAGTTGTCGGGATTTTTCGGAAAGCAAGCGCATGACCACGTTTTCCCCTTTGGTGGTGGGCACTACGGAAACGCGGATGTCCGCCGACTCCTCTTCTATATCAAAAGCGATTTTACCGTCCTGTGGAGCCTGATGTTCGTCGGTGTGCATCCGGCACATGACTTTAATTCTGGTGATCACGAGGTCATGGATGTTGCGCGGAATTATGACAATGTCATGCAGCACTCCATCCATGCGAAAGCGGACGACTGTGTGATCGGTTTGAGGATCAATGTGAATGTCCGACGCCTTTTTTTTGTAGCCGTGAGTGATGAGCAAATCGACGAGTTTGACCACCGCGCTGTCTTTAGCGCTGCCAAACGCCGCTTCATTCGCGTGGGCGCGAATGAGTTTGTCGAATTCCTCTTCGATTTCCTCCTGGTAACGATACAGGTTTTCCGCGATGTCACGCGGGGTGACGTAATGCGGCAGTACCGGCGCTCCTACCTTTTTTTGGAGGAGATGTAAAAGCTGTGTGTCTTCGGGGTGATTCATGGCCACTTTGACCCCTTCTGATGTACGACTGAAGGCAAGGGTTTTTTGCGCCCTTGCTACGGACTCAGGAATCAGCCTGAGCACATCCTCTTCAATTGCCTCGTGACGCAGGTTCACAAAATTCCAGCCATGAATGTCCGCAATGATTTTCCCTGCGTCCGCGTCATGCAAAAAACCCTTTTCCAAAAAAATCATTTCAAACGTTTTTTGCCGCTTTTTAGCCTCCGTTTCGATTTCCTGAATTTGAATGGGGCTGAGGAATTTTCCCTGCTTTAAAAAATCAATTAATCGTTCGTCGGTTTGCAGTGCTACGACAGGCATAAAAACACATTAAGAATTAATCTCAACATTTTAGCATATTTAAGAGAGAAAAACAACTGTCATTTAACTATTCGAGTGGCGTTTGCGCGAAAAATTTTGGAAATAATTCAACCTTACGGGCATCATCTGACTTAAAAAGAAACGATTGTACATCCCGACCCAATTCCCCAAAATCAAACCCGGCAATCGATTCCATGAATTTTTCTCGCAGTGTTTGTGCATCCCCAATGCCCATTTTCACTTTCAGATAAGCGTAATTCGGCTTGGTAAACGAAAGCAAAAATATGATGTCATAAAAATCGCGCCCCTTGGTACGTTTACGACTGACGGCGGCGTGAATTTTTTGAGAAAGCAGAATGTCAGGCGGTGTCACAAAAATCTCGGATAACACATCAAATTTATTCAATGTTTTTTTATCCGGCTGGTACGGAAAGTGGTGTGCCGCGCTGTCAATCTGGATAAGTATCTTCTCCTCCTGGTGCGGTGAAAGTTCATTGAGGAACAGAATGTCCGGCAAACGTACACGACATCGGTAAGCGCCCTTGGCAACAGTATCAACTTTAACTTTGAGTCCTTCTAATTCCAGCTTAGCGCGCACTTTCTGCGCGAGGCCGTCAAATTCATCCTCACGTAGACCGAAATTATCAAAATCCAGATCTTCTGAAAATCGCGTATTCCCATACACAATGCGCAGAGCTGTACCGCCGAGAAATGAGAGTTTGGCGGCATATTCGGAAACAAATATGATCTCCAGAATCTTGTATTGCAGATACTCGCGCAAAAGGTGACGCCTGAAGGGTCTTAATGCTTCCGGATATTGTTGTTCTATTTCCTGAAGGATGAGCATATTATTCTTGGTTATGTATGAATGTCAGAAGTCTTTTTAAGCACAGCATCAAACGCTTGTTCCCAAAAGCCGCCGCATATTGGTTTAGTTTGGCCATATCCGCCTTGGCCAAAAATTCTTCACTATTGAAACGCCATTCGTAAAAATCAGATTCCCTGGCCATTGTAGGATGAAGATATAGATAATCCAATACCGCTTTTTCTATTTCGGCCATCTTGTAATTCTGCCCCGCATGCTTTTCCAGTCGATAACCGAATAAGAGCTCTGGTTTGATTTTTCGATAAGAAAACCCCGCAATGGGTGTTCTAAAGGTCGCTGTTTTTCGGCTGGAAGCGGAAGTGACCGTATAAACCCCCTCCGGAATGAGGCCATAATATGAAAGTGCCATCTCAAAGGAAACATAGGATGGAGCGTAAAGCCGGTTTGCAATTAAAAACAATGTTTTTTCGCTGAGCGCGAGATCCGCAAACATATAATATCCCCGGCGAAGCTTCTTGATGTGCCCCTTGGCCTGCCATTCATTCAGCCGCGAACGATAAAATTTAGCTTCAATTTTGCGTATATCACTCAAAGTAAAAACTGTAAAATTTTTGAGCCGCTCTCTTAATTCCAAGTACTTCATATATTTCTGAAGAGTACGTTTTTTAGTACTCTTTGGAATTATTATAGCGATTTTGATCAATTAAATCAAGCCGATTATCCGATTATATTCAAAGAGGGCTCGCGATTTTTTGGAGCGCATTGGTCGTTACCTGGGTATAAAGCTGTGTAGTACGGATGTTCGCGTGACCCAATAGCGCCTGCACATACCGCACATCCGTCCCGTTTTCGAGCAGGTGTGTGGCAAAACTGTGCCGGAGCGAATGGAACGTGGCGTCTTTTTGGATTCCGGTTTTTTGCAGAGCATCGACAAAAATCTTCGACGCCGTGCGTGACGTCAGCCGCCCCCCACGCTCACTTTCAAAAACATACTCATCGCCCGCTTTCCCCACTATCCTCGTCGATAATTCAGCCAATAATTTTTCCGGCAAGATTGTAATCCTATCTTTTTTCCCCTTGGCCTCTTTGATGTGCAGTGTCCCCTCCCCCAGCTGGAGATCCTTGACCCGCAAGCTCACCACTTCACTGATCCGTAAGCCCGCCCCATACGCCAGCGCGACCATCAACCGATGCTTTGCATTTTGAATGCTATCGATAATTTTCCGAATCTCCTCGCGCGAAAGCACAATCGGAAGTTTTTGAGACCGCTTGGCAAAACGGATATCGATTTTTTGGTACACCCTGGCAACTTGATAATAAAAAAATTTGATGGCATTCAGATACAAATTAACCGTCTGTGACGCGTATCCCTTTTCATGCTTTCTCAATAAAAAAGACCGAATAGCCTCCACCCTCAATCGCCGATAATCCGAACCGGCAAACAAAAAATATTCCCGCAAACAAGCGGTATAAGCCCTGATTGTTTTAGGGCTGTAATTGCGCAGTTTCAGCTCATTTGTTACCGCGCTCAGGTCATCTTGTATCATCTTATGATTGGATTAAAATGCTAATGATTCTTCGGGATTGCAACTTTGGAGGCCGATCTTACCCCATTTTTCCCAACAGCGCAATGGCTAACGTTCCCACCCACCCTCCCGTTTCTATACGCCAGGATTGCCGATAACCTACCAATTTCGGTATCATATCGGCAAACACGTCGTATAGAAACCAGTTAAGCAACATACATTTTTTTCTATTTAGATGTTTCCCGTTCCGATTTCTTAGAATACAAGGGGTGTAAAACAAGATTTTTTATTTTTATGAAGGGGGGTTATAATGTATATTCTCCACTGTATACGAAAATAATTTATTTATTTTTTGACAAACTAATTTACGGACGGTTATGAACAATTTTATTTTTTCAACACCATTCAGCTTAGCAATCATTAGCCTCTGCGTTTTAGTTTTTTCTGTACTGATCTACTGCTTATTGCGAAAAACTGAAATAAGCACAGATAAGTTCGATGAACTTTATCTCAAAATAAAGGAAGAAATTAAATCTGCAGTGACTCCCAAATTCATGGGTGTTTCGATCGAGGCAAATGAAATTACCGATCTTGCGATTGAAATATGGCGTATCGAACAACGCATCGCTAAATCCGCCTCAAACCTACCGGAGAATCACCTTAAGGGCTTAGAAAACTCCATACAAAAAATGAGACGGTATCTTGAGAAGTACGACATAGAAATTATCGACTACAAGAATATTAGATACAACGACGGACTTAATCTCGACATCTTATCTGTGGAAAAAGACCCCTCCCTCTCAGAGCAGATGATAAAGGAAACAGTTGAACCGACGATCATGCTTAAGGGCCAAGTTGTTCGCAAGGCAAAAATAATTTTGCTCAGCAATCATTAAATTTACTAGTATGGCCAGCCAACAAAACATTCAAATAGGCATTGATCTTGGCACAACGAATTCGTCCGTTGCCATCAATAACAATGGCAATATCGAAATTGTAAAAAAACCAGGGGGCGTAGAGTATACGCCGTCAGTTTTTGGCTTCGACAAAGCCAAAAACAAAGTAGTTGGCCAGAAGGCTTACGAGAGTTTTTACAAGGACGCATCGGAGGAGGAAATAAGAAACTACAAGCCCGAAGTTAAACGATTGATGGGTACTTCGGAAAAGTTTCTATTTGAAAGGGTTAATGTAGAAATGGGGCCGGAGGAAATTTCCGCAGAGATTTTGAAAAGTCTCAAGGAAGATATTTTACGGAAATATCCGGACTTTAGCACCG
>JAZDOH010000092.1:0-5952 GCA_043798815.1 Candidatus Peregrinibacteria bacterium
CCGGACCCAAAGAGATCAACGAAACCGATGGAAGCGTGGCGATGACGGTACGAGCCTGGCCCAAGCTCCCGCTTCAGGTTGCCCGCCGCACGTGGCTTCGGAACGTGCCCGGAGTCAGGAGGCTCGTGGAGTATGATGAAATGCGGCATCTGGACTACAACGAAACCCAAACGGTGGATTGGCTGCAATCCTCGTGTTGGATCGTGCGCAAAGATTTATGGGAAAAGCTTGGCGGATTGAACAAAGATTACTTTTTATTCATGTCCGATCCCGACCTGTGTTTCCGCGCTTGGGAAGCGGGGTTCGAAGTGGTGTACTTCCCCGAAGCTGAAGTGATGGCCGACGGCCAACGGGCCAGTGCCGGAGGCATGAAAGATTTCTTCACCAAATGGACGCTTCGCCAGCATCTCAAAGAAGCTGTGACATATTCCTGGGGGCATTTATTCCGCGGCAATCCCCATGTACGCTATCTGGCGACCTTGCCGGAAGAAGAAGTCGTGGAAGAGCGAAGCTGATCGCATTTACGGAGGGTGATGCAAAGCCCAGGCTCTTTTTTGACCTGCCTACCGACAGGCAGGTTCCCCAACCTTTGTTCGCGCACGATGGTGGAAGCCTGATACAAACTCTCCACGGTTCCCGCGTCAATCCACTCCCCTTTTAGAATTTCCGCCTCCAATTCCCCTTGCTGGAGGTAGCGTTTGGCGATGTCCACGATTTCAAACTCCCCGCGGACGGAAGGCTTGAGTTCTTTGGCATACTGCACGACCCGATTGTCATAAACATAAAAACCCACTTGCGCGTAATGGGATTTGGGCTGAGCGGGTTTTTCCTCAATGCTGAGGACGTTTCCTTTCGGCCCGAATTCGATGACCCCGAACCGCTTGGCATCCGGCACTTCTTTTGCAAAAATCTTACCGCCTCGCTTAAAGGATTGAATGGCTTGTGAAAAATCATCGGTGAAAATATTGTCTCCCAAAATCATCGTCACGCTGTCATCCCCGATGAAATCAGCGCCGATCAAATACGCCTGGGCTAACCCTTCCGGCTTGTCCTGAACTTCATAAGCAAAGCGGGCGCCAAATTCTTTTCCGGAACCCAAAAAATTCAAAAAATCTCCCGAATGTTCCGGCGCCACGATGAAAAGAATATCGCGTATCCCCGCTTTCAGGAGCGTGTTGAGCGGGTACATGATCATGGGCTGATCATAAACCGGGAGAAGCTGTTTGCTGGTGACTTTGGTGAGCGGGTAAAGCCGAGTCCCTTCCCCACCCGCAAGAATGATTCCTTTCATAAATGAAGGGCTAAGTATAGAACTTTTTAACCTCCTTAACAATCTCATTCAATTTCACTTCCTTTGATTCCTTTTGCGCTCTCTCTTTCCATTCGACCGCTTTGTTTTTGAGCGTGCGTTCGGAAATGACCAGGCGAAGAGGAATGCCGATAAGATCCGCGTCGGCGAATTTGACTCCGGCGCGTTCATCGCGATCATCGTAAAAAACTTCCATGCCTGCTTCAAGCAATTGGTCATAAAGCTTATCCGCTTCTTTTTCCCCACCCGGCAAAGAGGTTAAATGAACTTGGTAAGGCGCCACGGATTTGGGCCAAATGACTCCTTTATCATCATGATGAATTTCCACGATGGCACCCATGGTGCGCCCGATGCCGATGCCGTAACAACCCATGTAATAAGGCTTGAGCTGACCGTTTTGATCGGTGAATACCGCCTTGGCCATGCGGCTGGAGTAATGAGTGCCGAGTTGGAAAATATTGCCCACCTCAATCCCCTTCTTTTCAACCAGTTTTTTGCCCGATAAGGCCATATGCCCTTCGCAGGCAAGGGCGATGTCGGCTTCCTTGTCCGGCTTATAATCCCGATCCATGTTTATGTTGAGGGAGTCTTTGTTGAGCTGATTCGCGCCGCCATAAGCATTCACGATGGTTCTTAAAGAATCATCCGCCACAAGGACGAGCTGTTTGCCTTTGGCTATATTGTCTTTGATCCCGATTGGTGAAATAAAGCCTGGTTCCGACTTCAAGTCCCGACGAATCTCTTCATCGGTCGCATGCCGGAGTTCAACCGCGCCCGTGACCTTCTTCAGCTTGGTTTCATTGACGTCAAAATCGCCGCGAATGATGGCGAGGATATATCGCCCCTTCTCATCCACAAACAAAACGTCCTTGATCTGCTGCCAAAGCGGAAGCTTGTGGAGTTTAACGCCCTCTTCCATGGTGGTGCCGCGCACGGCGTCCACGACCTTTAGTTTTTGCAATGGCTCACCTACGTTCTTGTTTTCCTTCTTAAAGACTGCCACATCTTCGTGAGCGGCATGGCGACCGTCCTCCGTTGTAAAAAAGCGGCTCTCGCCCGCATCGGATTCAACAATGAACTCGTGACAATAATCACCGCCGATGTAACCGTTGTCTGATTCTACCGGAATGGTGTCGAGTCCGACCCGTTTAAAAATGCGGGTGTAGGTCTCCCACATGCTCTGATATTCCTTTTTAAAATCCGCTTCATCGGCATGGAAGGAATAGGCGTCTTTCATCACAAATTCGCGGACGCGAAGAAGCCCGCCGCGCGCCCGTTTTTCATCGCGAAACTTTGGAGAAAATTGGTAAACGTTAAAAGGAAGATCTTTGTAGCTCAGAGTAAACTTCCGAACTAAATCCACAATCATTTCTTCCGCGGTCCCTCCCAATGCAAACTTGGCGCCCCGCTGATCAGCGATAGTCATGAGCTCAAAGCCAACGCTGTTGGTTCGATTGGTTTCTTCCCACAACTCCAAGGGGTGGAGTACGGGCGTGATGAGCTTTTGGGCTCCGGCTTTGTCCATTTCTTCTTCCACGATTCTCATGATTTTTTCATGAACTCGAATCCCCAATGGAAGGAAATAATAACGACCCGCCACGGATTCACGAATGAAACCGCCTTGGTAAAGGAGTTTGTGGCTCGCCAGTTTTATTTCCTGGGAAACTTCTTTCGATGTTTTGCCGAATAGTTTTGAATAGCGCATAAAATTTCTTAACTTGAGTCATTCTATCCCATCTGATAAAGTAAAATCAACAATGACCAAAAAAACAAACCTCAAAGACGTACTGATCGACGGCATGCTCGCGTTGGTTTTGGCGACGTCTTTTTATCAAGTAACCTTGGCTCAAACCAGTTTCGACATCCCCACGCTCCTGCCGGGGCAGAATGAAAATTTGGGCGGCGAGGGCGACGCGTGCGTCGGCCTGGCAGACATGATTCGCAGCGGTGACATCCACCTTCGGAACCTCCCCTGCTTCATTAAATACTTCTCCCAAACACTCATCACCGTGGCGGGAAGCTTGTCGGTGCTCTTTGTGATGATCGGCGGTTACATGTATGTGCTCGGCAAAGATGAAAGCAAGGACAAAGCCAAAAAAACCATCACGTACGCGCTGATCGGCTTGGCGGTGAGTTTGCTCGCCTGGGTCATCGTGGACATCGTGCTGCAAGTCGCCACGGAATAATAAACCTTTAAAACCATGAATACTTACCGCAATTTTTTCAATCGTTATCAAAAAAAACTGGATGAGCTAAAGACAAAACTGCAAACCATTCGCAAACAGGAAGAAGTGTTGGAAAATCAGGTCCCCTTGCACGAAACGAAAGCCAAGCCGCAGGAAGTAAAAATCATCTTATCCATCGATTCGATTTTTAAAGCCACCTTGGCGGTATTGGGAGCTTTTGCTTTGGTGTACGTTCTGGGCTACATCAAAAGCACCATCATCATCTTCCTGGTCGCTTTGTTTTTGGCCGCGGCTTTCAATCCGGGAGTCGACCGTCTTCAGGGGTACCGGATTCCCCGCTGGCTAGGCATTTTACTTCTGTATGTTGTCGTGCTGGGAATCATCATCCTACTCTTCACCTCTCTCGTCCCCATCATCGCGGAGCAAATCGGAGCTTTGGCCATTTCAGTGCGAGACATGGTGCAAAACCTCATGAATGGAACGAGCGCGCCGGATTCGTGGCTCGTTGCCAAAATCCGCCCACTCCTCCAACAGGTCTGGGTTAACGTGGATCAGGCAGAACTGGTCAACACCTTGTCGAACAGCCTGCGTGAGATTGCCTCCAGGCTCACGAGTTTTGCCGGAAACGCCTTGGGAGCCATTTTTGCCATTTTCAATGGCATTTTGAACTTAATCCTAGTGCTTATCATAACTTTCTTCATGGTTGTGAATAACAAGCACACGTCTCATTTTTTCTATTCCCTCTTCCCCCGCAAATTCTCGGGATATCTTTCTGTAAAAGCCGGTGAAATTTCCATTCGCATCGGGGAATGGATTCGTGGGCAGGTGGTGCTTGGTTTGAGCATGGGGGTGCTCACCTTCATCATTTTTTCCACCATTGGCCTCAATTACGCGCTCACTTTAGCGCTGGTGTCCGCCATCGGAGAATTTATCCCTTACCTTGGTCCGCTCATCACCTTCCTTGCCGCGGCGCTCATCGCCATGAACCAGGATCCGATGATGGTGTTGTGGCTCATCCCGGCTTACGCGGTGATCCAATTCATTGAATCCAACATCATGGCCCCCCTCATTCTGGGCCGCTCTGTAGGTCTTAACCCCATCATCATCATGTTCGCTTTGTTAACCGGCGGAACATTGGGTTATAAAGTGGGAGACAACAGCTACGGCCTTGCTCTGGTTGGAATGATCCTTTCGGTTCCCATCGCCAATATCATTTCCATTTTCGTGGAAGATTACGCGGAAAAAAATAAATGAAGGTACTGTGGCAACGGAAGAATTTTAAAATATTTATCCTCGTGATCATCTAGCCTGTTGATCTAACACGCCTTTTAAAGCTTCAGATGCAAATGGCCACACCAAATCTCTGCCACGTTTTCGCCATTGATATCTTTGATTAGGCGTTGTGTCAGGATAACGCCTGGCTAAATCTTCATCTGATTCATGAGAAAAAAATGTATGATAAAGAATGTCTAAATGATTTCTCTGACTTTCTCTAACTCGACTTAGCAGCCGAGTTTGAATAGTTCTAAACTCTTTTTCTGTTACTCGTAAAGTAGCTTCCAATAGTGCTTTACGTAATTCTTCTTCCTGTTTTCTTTTCTCTATTCTTTGTTCTTTGGTTCTTCCACTTTCAAATAACTTTCTGTGTTCCTCTCGGTCTAACAACAAATTTCTCGCAGCAGCATGAGCATAACCCAAAAGATTAGCTACTTCTATGCGTCGTCTTGCAATTTTCTCTACCAAACTTTCCACATCTTTTTCATCAACATCTTCTCCAACAGTATTAATAATAACTTGTCTAACGCGTTTTCTTACACCGAGTGGAGTGAGGTCTTTACGTCCCAATATCTTTATTTGATCAGCAAGATTACGTGAACTTCTTGTAAATAAATAACCTTGTAATGCAGGAGACATGCTAAAAATATTTTGATCAATACATTCTCTCAAAAAAAGTAAACCTTCCTCCTCCCAATCTACGGCATTAGATGAGGCAATATATTTGCCTCGACCATAACGTCCAACTATATTTTTCAAAGATTCAGCTTTAAAATATCTATCATAAATAGCCGAAATGCCCCTATTAATTTCTTCTGTTCTTTCATATTCTCTGGCTGCTGTTCTTATTCTTGGCAACAAAGAATCAAATTCTTCGCGTAATGCTCGTAATTCAGCTTTTTTTGCTTCTAGTAATTCCATTTGTCTGGCAGAAAACAATGCTATATTATCGACTGAGCCTGCATTTGAAGGTGCAGTAGGTGTTTTCATATAAATTAATTAATTGTATTCTTTATATTTTAACATATAAAAAAGAAAAAGGCAATAAACAAGAGGCATGAGCATAATTTTCAACGAAATCTTTTACTCGATTCAAGGCGAAGGGCCCAGCGCGGGAAAGCCTTCTGTTTTTTTGAGGTTGGGCGCCTGCAACCTCCGCTGCATCTGGTGCGACAGTAAATT
>JAZDOH010000056.1:0-12577 GCA_043798815.1 Candidatus Peregrinibacteria bacterium
CTTTTTTGTAACCTACGCCTCCATCGACGGTTGGACACCGGAGCGGCTCGTCAAAAATTCTCCTCACAAGCTCGACACCTGGATCATGGCGGAATTGAATCAGCTCATCAGCGGACAAATCGAGTATTTCCGCGTGTACGACCTGCAAAAAGCCAGCAACGCGATCTATAAGTTCGTGGATGACCTCACCAACTGGTACATCCGCCGCTCCCGCCGGCGCTTTTGGAAATCCGAGGACGACACGGATAAAAACCACGCGTACTCGACGCTTTACACCGTGCTCGTCAAACTGTGCCAGGTTCTCGCTCCGTTCACACCTTTCATGCCAGAAGCCATGTACCAGAACCTGACGGGCGAAGAATCGGTGCATCTAACGGCTTACCCAACGCCGGACAGCAAGGTTTATGACGAAACGCTGATTCACGAAATTCATTTGGCTAAAACCATCGTAAACCTGGGGCTCGCCGCTAGAAGCAAAAAGAAAATCAAAGTGCGCCAACCTCTCTCAAAAATGGAAGTGGTGCTCGCCGACCAAGCCGATCACGCGCTTCTTTCGGACCAATTGGAAACAATCAAAGAAGAGCTGAACTTAAAAGAGCTGGATTTTATCAATGATCCCTCGGAATTCGCCACTCGCATTGCCCGCCCCAATGCGCGCCTGCTTGGCCCCAAATACGGCCAACAGGTGCAGCAAATCATCCTGGCCTGTAAAAACGGGGAATTTGAACAGCTTGGCAACGGAAACATCAAAGTGCTCGACCATGAACTGACCCCGGAAGAAGTGCAAATCGATTATTTGCCCAAAGAAGGCTTTGACGTGGAGTCCGTCGAAGGATTGCTCGTGGCGCTCGACACCATCATTTCTCCGGAACTGGAACAAGAAGGGTTGGCCCGCGATCTCGTCCGCCAAATACAAGATCTCCGCAAAGCCGCAGGCTACAACGTGAGTGATCGAATTCAACTCTCCATTCAAAACGCCCCTCAAGAGCTGCTCAATAAGTTCGGCGAATACATCAAAACGGAAACCCTCGCCAGCTCCATTGAAAAAACCTTACCGGATTCCGATCAATCCACTGAATATGAAGGATTGACGATCCAAGTGAAACGGTTACAATAAAGCCAATGATTAAGCGACTCATCCTTCATTTATTAGCCAATACCGGCGCGCTCTACGCCACCTTCATTTTGCTCCAGGGGGATTTCCTGATCACCGGTGGCTGGCGTGGCTACGCGATTGGAGCCATGATTTTTGCGATTCTGAACGGATTTGTAAAACCCGTAATCAAAATCCTGTCGCTCCCCTTCGTTCTCATCTCAGCCGGACTGTTCACGCTCGTCATCAACATGGGTATTGTGTGGTTCGCCAAATACGCGCTTGATGTGCTCAAGTTCGAAGGCGTCACCATTCAGATCGCCGGCAGCTGGGTCACCTACCTCTACATCGGAATCCTCATGTCCATCGCCAACATGATGATCCACTGGCTACTAAAAAATTAATCGTTTGCGGCAAATTGGGCGGCTACTTCCTGGCTGATCACGCCTTGTTCAGCGAGTTCGGCGGCGGAAGCTTCACGGGTGACCATGCCTTCGCTTCGTCCGCCCTGCAGAGCCGTGGGAATTTGGGAAATATTGCCGTGACGGAGTAGATTGGGAATGTTTTGGGAATTGATGAGCAGTTCACACACGGCCACGCGTCCGGCGCCGTCCGCGCGATCCACCAGCGCCTGGGATAAAACGGCGATGAGATTGTCCGCGATGCGGTTCTGGGCTTGTTCGTGCTGAGCCTGCGGGAACATGGCGATCATGCGTTCCAGGGTTTGCACCACGTTTTTAGTGAGCATGGAGGCGATGACCAAATGTCCGGTTTCCGCCACCCGAAGAACTCCATCGAGGGCTTCAAAATCACTCACTTCGCTCACCATGATGACATTGGGGTCTTGCCGAATGGCGGCCTGCAGGCCGTTGGGAATTGTGAGGGTGTCTTTTCCGAGTTCACGCTGGGTGAAAATGGACTTTTTGTCGGCAAACACGTGTTCGATCGGATTTTCAATCGTGATGATGTGTTCGACGAAATTCTCATTGAGGTATTCCAGCATCGCCTGAATGGTGGTGGATTTTCCGGAACCGGTGTTGCCGGTCACCAGAATCAATCCCTGGCGCAGGCCGAGAAGATTTTTAATGACCTCCGGAACTCCCAATTGCTCGAGCGGCGGGATGTGTTTCGAGATCATCCGCATCACCGCGGAAAGTTTGCCGCGCTGGTAAAACACGTTCACGCGGAAACTCACGCCATTGTTATTCGTGTATGAAAAATCCAATTCCCGCACTCGCTCAAGGCGCTTGTGCTCATCGGGGCTCGTGAGCATTTGGCCCACCATGGCTTCCATTTCCTCATGACTCAAAGTCTGGATGTTTTCCACAAACACGATTTTCCCCTGCACGCGGAGTGCCACACGGCTTCCTTCACCAAAGTGAATATCCGACGCCTCGCGCTCAATGCACAGGTTCACCAGCTGATCGAGAATTACTTTTGGTTGTACGGACACAGGAGCTGTAGCCTGATCAATGGCCTGCACTAAATCCGAATGAGGAGTTGAATCCATAAAATACGTTAGTAATCTGTTTATTATAGCAAATTTTCTCCCCTTTTTCAATGCTTTCGGATATAATGCCTCTCGTATGCAAGCTAGAGAAATCCGACAAAAATACCTGGAATTTTTCAAAAGTAAGGGGCACACCGTTATCCCCTCCGCTCCGCTGTTGCCGGAAAATGATCCGACGGTGCTTTTTACTACAGCGGGAATGCATCCGTTGGTTCCCTACCTTTTGGGTGAACCGCATCCGGGAGGAAAACGGTTGGCGGATTACCAAAAATGCATTCGCACGGGGGATATTGAAGAAGTGGGCGACAATTCACATCTCACATTTTTTGAAATGCTCGGCAACTGGTCGCTCGGGGATTACTTCAAAAAAGAAGCCATTGCATGGAGCTTTGAGTTTTTAACCGGAAAACAGTGGCTTAATATTCCGCTGGAAAAACTCGCGGTCACCTGTTTTGAGGGAGATAGCGATGCGCCAAAAGACACCGAGTCTGCGGGAATTTGGAAAAGCCTGGGAATTCCGGAGGAGCGAATCGGATTTTTGCCCAAAGAAAAAAACTGGTGGGGGCCTGCCGGGCAAACCGGCCCCTGCGGCCCGGACACGGAAATGTTTTATTGGGTTGGCGAAGGAAAACCTCACGGCAATCCCGCGAAAAATGAGAATGATTGGCTCGAAATTTGGAATGACGTTTTTATGCAGTACTTTAAAACCGCGGAGGGAAAATTCGAACCGCTGAAACAAACCAACGTGGATACGGGAATGGGGCTGGAACGCGCTACGACGGTGCTCCAGGGCAAAAAATCCGTGTATCAAACGGAGCTCTTCACTCCCCTACTTGAAAAAATTGGAACGCTCACCAGCGCCCCGTACGCCGAAAATACCGTGCCATATCACATCATCGCCGACCATCTCCGTTCCGCCGCCATGATGGCAGGCGACGGCGTTCGTCCGAGCAATGTGGATCAGGGGTATGTGATGCGCCGACTCATCAGCCGCGCCATTCGCCATGGCAAAAAAATTGGCATTGATCAGGATTTTACGGCCATCCTCGTCAAAAAAGTCATTCATATGATGAGTGACGTGTATCCAGAACTGCAACATGAACAGGAAATTCTCGAGATTTTCCACCGCGAAGAAGAGCAATTCAGAAAAACGCTCCATCACGGCCTGCGCGAATTTGAGAAGATGGTGGAAAAAGTAACCGATCAACGCATTTCCGGCGAGCAAGCATTCCATCTTTACGACACCTACGGCTTTCCCATCGAAATAACGGAAGAGCTGGCCAAAGAGCGCGGTCTGCAGGTGGATAAAAAAGGTTTTGAAGAAGCGTTCAAAAAGCATCAAGCCACCTCACGCGCCGGCGCCGAACAAAAATTCTCCGGAGGTCTTGCGGATCATTCCGAGGAATGCAAAAAACTACACACCGCAACTCACCTCTTGCAACAAGCGCTCCGGGACGTTTTGGGTCCTCATGTATGTCAAAAAGGCTCGAACATTACACGGGAGCGGCTACGATTTGATTTTAATCACCAAGCCAAGCTAACTCCCGAGCAACTCAAACAGGTGGAAGAGATTGTGAACAAGCAAATCCAACGCGACCTTCCAATCCGCTTTGAGCTAATGGAACCCGCGGAAGCTAAATCCAAAGGGGTGATCGGTTTATTTGAGGATAAATACGCAGCTCTCGGAAACAAAGTGAAAGTGTACTTTATGGGCGATTATTCCAAAGAAATCTGCGGCGGCCCGCACATGGATCATACCGGCCAACTCAAAAACTTCCGCATAACCAAAGAAGAAGCCTGTTCCGCCGGCATCCGGCGTATCAAGGCCGTCGTGGGAGGTTGATGCTACTGCCCCGCTGGAGACCATGCTTCACCCTCCAATGGCACTTTCCAGAAAAGACTAAGTTATACGTATTCTATACGTATAAGACTTCAAAAATGAGAAGGTTGCGGTACACCATCACACCAGCGCACCACCCGCATCCTAAAAAACTTCTTGAAATATTTAGCAGTGCCAATCCCAAAATCCTTGAAATAAAGGCTAATTTTTGCTATAATAGTTAGATTAAAACAAAATATGTTGATGGAACTAATTCCTCAGGCGCTCGCGGCTACGGGAACCGCAGCTCAAAACGCATCGGTCATGGGAGCCAATGCCCAGAGCGGTGGTGGCATCTCAGGATTACTGAGTTATTTGCTAAGCCACATGGCAGGCTGGGTTGGAGGAATTTTGATTTTGGTGGCTTTTTATGGATTGGCCAAAATCGCCAGTCAGCGAGCGAAAGAAAAAATCATCAGTAGCAAAGGTGAAAATGCGCCTGAAAACGCCCTGGTGCTTGTGGAACGTCTCACAAAGATCGGCATCATGGCCATCGGCATTGTGATTGCCGGCGCCATAAACGGAATCAATTTGGGAACGGTGATCGGCGCAATCTCATTGGCTGTTGGCTTTGCCTTAAAAGACATCATCAGCAACATCATCTCCTCGATCGTCATGTTGGCTCAGAATCGTATTCGCATTGGTGACTTTGTGCAAATCGGCGACATCATGGGCACCATTGTGAGCATCGACACTCGCGTCACTGTTATCCAATCCATCGACGGCAGCCAAGTGGTGGTTCCCAACCAGAACATGCTGAATCAAATTCTGATAAGTTATACCGTCAACCCTTTCCGTCGGCTCCAAATCGACGTGGGAGTGGATTACAACACGGATTTGGCGTCCGCCACCGCATTGGTTAAGGGTGTTTTAGATAAACATCCTGACGTAGTGGCTAAACCACCTTGCATGGTGCTTGTGAACGAATTCGGAGACAGTTCCATAAGCCTACGTGTGTTCTTTTGGATTGAATCTAAAAAGAATTGGCAGGTGATCCGCTCCAATGTGGCTTACCGAATTCGAAAAGCCTTCAAAGAAGCTGGAATCAATATCCCCTTCCCCATCCGCACACTCAAAGTGGATGAAGACGATCGCGCGTTCCTCAAAACCATGGACAGTCTCAAAAAAGGCGTGGCACCAGAAGACAAAAAAATCCCCAGTAAAGACACTCTCCGTCAGGTAGCAGAAAATATCGAACATGAACCCGCTATTCCTGAAAAACTATTTGAGGAAAAACCCATGCAACCCAATCCGGAAGTAAAACCTGTCCCCAGCATTCAGGTGTTTAAAACCCTGGAAACCCAAAAGAAAGACTCCGAACCGCCAACACGGATTTAATTAGATCGACACCCGGTACACTTCCTCGAGCGTTGTAATCCCGCCCAGCACTTTTAAGATGCCGTCTTCGTGAAGTGAAAGCATGCGGCAGTGTTTGTTGATGTAATCGTAGATCACGGGCATGGGTTTGGCTTCCAGGAGCAGGTCACGGAGTTCCTGGTTGAATCGGAGCACTTCGGCAATGGCCAATTGGCCACGGTAGCCGGTTTTACCACAGGCATTGCAGCCAACCGCACGTCTGAGATTTGGAGGAAGAACGGGGGTTTCAAGACCTTTGGCTTTGATTTGATCCAACGTTACCTGGATATGTTCCTGTTCCACCGCGGTAACGGGACGGTCGACGGCGCAGGAGCACAGTCGCCGCACCAATCGTTGCGCGATGATGAGGTCGAGCGCGGGAGCCAAAATAAACCCCTTCACACCCATGTTGATGAGGCGCGGGATGGATTCGATGGCGGCATTGGTGTGGAGCGTGGAGATGACGAGATGTCCTGTCAGCGATGCCTGGGCCGCGATTTCGGCGGTTTCCTGGTCACGGATTTCCCCCACCATGATCACATTCGGATCCTGGCGCAAAATCGCCCGAAGTCCATTGCTGAAGGTATAACCCACTTCCGGGCTAACCTGGCTTTGAGTCACTCCCGGCAAATTGTATTCCACGGGGTCTTCAAGCGTGATGACTTTTTTGGCTTGGGTATCCATGGCCTTAAGCAAAGCGTAAAGCGTGGTTGTTTTCCCCGCGCCTGTGGGGCCGGTGACGAGAATCAACCCATGGGGCAATTTGATCCCCTCTTCCAAATTCCGCAGAGCTTCACCGGAAAATCCGAGTTCCTTAAAATCCACAAACGCTTTTTCTGGATCCATGAGCCGCATCACGCACGCCTCCCCGTAACGAGTAGGCAAAAGCGACACGCGCACATTGATCTGCCGCCCATTGGAATCAAACGTGTATTGGCCATCTTGCGGAACAGTCGTCACATTCAGTTTTAAATGGGAACGTTGTTTCAATTCTTTCAAAATGCCTTCATAAATTTCGCGGTTGAGTGAAAACACGGGGTGCAGCACGCCATCAATGCGAAAACGCACCACCACCGACTCCACCTGGGGTTGGAAGTGAATGTCCGTCGCCGTGGCCCGGTATCCTCCCACCTCAACGATGTGGAGCGCCACATCAAAACGGGAATTTTCGATTTTCGCTTTGAGCTCTCCCAAGTTCGCGATTTCCTCTTCGGCGGTCACCGATCCTTTTTCCTCGGCCACTTCAACCTGAGGCTGATAACGATCTTTAAAATAAATCCGCTGGGCGCTTTGGACGGATTCCTCCGAAGCCAAAGCCAAAGAAACCTGATAACCTTTCCGGGTCAGCTCATCGACCAAAGCTCGAGTGAAATCCGCCTGCGGATCCACCACGGCCAAACGAAGTTGTTTGCCGGATTTAAAAAACAGGGCAGCCTGAGCGTGTTCGGACGCTTCACGAGGTAAAATTTTATTTAAATCCGTGTTCAGCGGAGTGGTGAGTAAATTCACGTAAGGCAGACCGAGCGTTTTGGCTCTGGATTCCACCTCACGCTCCTTGAACGCTTGGTTGATATCCTGAATCCCTCGCTGAACTTTGGTGTTATCGTCTTGAGACATATCATACCATTATACCAAAAATCCCTCTCCAGAGCAACTCCGAAGAGGGATTTTGATGTTGAATGAAGTTATTTCCGAAGGGCTTTCCGCATGAAAGCAGGCACTTCCAGATCCTCACCGGCCTTCTCGGCAGGCTTGGCCTGACCCATTTGGAGCTTGCTGGTGGGGGTGTTGCCCAATCGAGCTGTCGTGTTTTCTGAGCCAGCAGTGGTTCGCTTTTGATCCTGTTCATTAAAGCCAGCCGCAATGACGGTGCATTTGATTTCACCCGCGTAGTTCTCATTGATGACGGCACCGAAAATGATGTTGGCCTGAGGATCCGCAGCTTCTGTAATGATTCTGGCCGCCTCATCCACTTCAAACATACTGAGGTCATTGCCACCGGTAACGTTAAAGAGTATTCCCTTGGCGCCCGCGATGGACATTTCAAGCAATGGAGATTCAATGGCTGCCCGAGCCGCATCCACAGCGCGGTTTTCGCCACTGCCATAGCCGATGCCCATAAGAGCGGAACCGGCGCTGGTCATGATGGTGCGCACGTCGGCAAAGTCCACGTTGATCATGCCGTGAGTGGTGATTAAATCCGCAATTCCCTGAATCGCCTGGCGGAGCACGTCATCGACTACGATAAACGCCTCGGTGAGGGGGGTCTTTTTGTCGATGATTGAAAGAATGCGGTCATTGGGAATGGTGATAAGCGTGTCTACTTTAGCTTTAAGATCGTCATACCCTTGCATAGCCACCTGATTGCGTCGGGCTCCTTCGAATGAGAAAGGCCGAGTTACAACCGCAACGGTTAAAATACCAAGTTCTCTTGCGATGTCTGCGATGATCGGAGCAGCACCAGTTCCGGTACCGCCGCCAAGCCCACAGGTGATGAACACCATATCTGCCCCCTCCAAAGCGCTCTTGAGTTCTTCACTGGATTCTTCCGCCGCTTTCTTACCAATGGACGGTTCAGAGCCGGCACCCAAACCACGCGTGGTGGCTTTGCCGATATTGATGCGGTGAGGCGCCTGGGAATGATACAAAGCCTGCGCGTCGGTGTTCACGGCGATAAAATCAACCCCTTCCACTTTGGCGCTGATCATGCGATTGATGGCATTGCTGCCGCCGCCGCCGACTCCAATAACCTTGATAGAAGCCAAAGGCGTAAGATCCGGTGTGACTTCCATAGAAGTGGGACGTGGGCGTCCAGTGGAGGAGCCGCTGAATAAATTTTTAAGTGCTTGAGACATGGCGTAAAAAATTAAAAAATTAAAAATTCATGGTAAAGGCAAACTTTGAATTTTTTAATTTTTATTTTTGTGCCTGCAGGCAGGCAAGGAGAAATGGTTTACTAAAATAAACCATTTCAAAGTTTATGGCAATAGGTTTTTAAACCACCCCTTCATACCACCGAAAAACTTTTTGAAATCCATTCCGCCAAACCCGTACGATCGTCCCTCATATTTTGCTCCCCATACCACCAATCCAATGGCCGTAGCATAAGCCGGATCGTCTATTTTATCCACCACTCCTTCCACCTCTGTGGGGAAACCGATTTGAACGGGCAATCCCAGCACCTCACGCGCCAAATCCAAACAGCCAGGAATCTTAACTCCGGCGCCTGTCAAAATCGCTCCCGCCGGCAACATTCCGTCGCGCCCAATGGAACGCAATTCGTCTTTGGCCATGACGAAAATTTCATGGTAACGAGCCTGAATGATTTCGGCCAAATGGCGCTTGCTGACCGTTTGCTGATCGATCTTGCTAACTAAAGAAAGATCGATGGTTTCCCGCTCGTTCACTTCGTCCGGAATCACGGTACCGTATTCGATCTTGATCTTTTCAGCCGTATCAATGGAAGTGCGCAAACCGATGGCTATATCATTCGTCACACTCTCACCGCCCACCGGAAGTGAAGCGGTATAAAGCGTGGTACCTTCTTCATAAACTGAAAGCGAGGTGCTGCCGGCGCCGATATCAATCACAACCACGCCCAATTCCTTTTGCCGACGGCTGAGCACTGCTTCCGCGGAAGCCAAGGATGCGGGGATCATATCGTCGATGTCCACTCCCGCCTGATGCACCGCTTTTTCCAAATTCTTCACAATGGTTGTTTGCCCCGTGATGATGTGGGCATCCACCTCGAGCCGCACGCCGATCATGCCCACAGGGTTTTTAATGCCCTTTTGGTCGTCGACTGAAAAGGATTTGGGAATGATGCGCAAAATACGACGGTTCGAAGGCATGCTCACCGCTTGAGCAGCTTCGAGTACGCGATTGAGATCATCTTCAATAATCTCGCTTCCCGCGTGGGAAATGGCGATGACCCCCTTGCTATCAAACGATTCCACATGATGTCCGCTCATGCCAACGAATACATGATGAATGGGCGCGCCAGACATGCGTTCGGCGTCTTCAAGTGAGGCGGAAATGTTGCTGATAGCCTCGTCTACATCAATGATATTCCCCTTGCGCATCCCTGTGGAAGGAGCCACTCCTACTCCAATAATATTGGGCATGCGTTTTTCTTCTTCCAGGAGCGCGATCACCGTTCGGATCTTAGAACTCCCCACGTCCAATCCTGCGATTATTTGTTCCCTCGGCATGGTTCAAAAATTGTACTCGGCTTATTTTTTTATCTTTTGTACTCTACACCCCCTTATTTTTTTTGACAAATCATTTTTAAAAAATGGGGGTAATTTTGCCATGATGAACAAATTTTTTGTTCTGATTTTCTGTCTTGTACAAGCCAAAAAGCCATGAACAAATTTTTGATTTAACAAAACCAAAAAAATAAATCAAAAAACAACCAAAAAAATTATTCAGGTCACATCTTCACCCAATACTTCACATTCAACGGAATGCATGCGTTTGTAGTCCGCGTCTTTTTCATGATCGTATCCGTGAATGTGCAAAAAACCATGAACAAATAATTTATTCAATTCGCTCTGTAGCGGATGCCGAAAATCCTTCGCCTGCCTCTTCGCCGTATCCACGCTGATGTAAATCTCTCCCGCCAACCCTTCGACATCATCATTATAATTGAAGGAAAGCACATCCGTGGGCTTGTTTTTTCCCCGATACGCCTTGTTGAGCTGCCGGATGTAAGCGTCGTTCACAAACACCACATTAAAATCTCCCTCGTGAACACGAATGGTTTTTTTGAGTTTTAAAATGAAAGGACTAAACGCCTTCTCATCTATCCCCCACTCCCGATGATTGAGGAAGTGGATCTTCATAAACAGGGCTCATTATAGTACAAATCAACAAGAAGCAAAAATTTGACCCACGGATCATCACGGGAAAAGAAGTCGCTTCGAAAGTAAGTGGCGTGAATCACTCACCTTTCGTAATTCTAAACTTCAGTGACGCCCCTTCCACCTCACGCCTACTGTCAGTTATGACACATGCTATGGAGCAAAGGGGTCTTCTTAACGAAGAACATTCTGGACCACTCTCACCATTTTTAAAGTATTGACACTGCGCCTCAGCGCGTCCAAAATTATCAGCTCCCCCTTCGCTTATGACGGTAAAAACAAGGCTAGGCAACTCGGGACATTGCCTTCTTAGGGAAGCGGAACTGAAGCTGAATCTTTGTCCTGCTTTTACGCCCATGGAATTTTAATGATTGGGGCTAATTTTAGTCTTAGAGCAAATTATAACAAGCCAATTTTTTATTGAACCGCTAAAAAACGCCGATGTGTGGACTTTGTGTGGACTCCACACATGATCCACACAAGGTGGGTGTGAATCTTGCACGCAGTCCTAAACGAGATGAACCAGTTTGCCTAAAAACATGGCAGTTAACCGACGTTGTGCTGATTTTTAATTCAACAAACGAAAGCTTTTGTAAAATGTCTCAAATTCTTCAGGATTATAAGATGTCTGTAAAACAAATATCTTTCCATACGCTTCGAATACGATTGCAGTTGTTGGATCGGTGGGCGGAGTGGTTGTCACAGAAATTTTAATAGCTTTGATTCCATTCAATTCTATATTGTTACGTGACTCGGAGCGCTCTGTTCCAGCCGTGAATCCGATTTGCCCAATAAGGTCTTCTTGGGTTTTTTCTGCTTTATCATAATATTGCAAACTCATACCAAGGCCACCCCCAGGACTGACAGCAAAACCGCTGCTGAGGTCTGCTTTGATCCAACCTGATGGATATTGTATTGTGTAGCCTATCTGCGGATCAGTGACTACTTGCCACTGCGAATTTTGTTCAACAATAGTTTTCTGAAGTGGTCGATGCTGCCAGAGATAAACACCTCCACCTACTACAATTGCTGTTACAATTATTACGATAAAGGTTTTGTATGTCTGTGATAGCATAAGGTTTTGATGATTAAGAATTATTTTGATTATAAACGAGGGGGTAATTTTTATCCATTTATTTATAGTTTCTAAATAAGTTTTCTAGCACATCTTTTGCGACAGGGCTGAATTCAAGCAGTCTTTTATCTTCGTTCCCTGTACATCTGCCACCCATGATATTGCAACTTAATTTAGATCTATAACCATTGAGGCCTTCGCATCCTTGATAGCAACCATATCCTTCTAGGCAACTAGCTCCAAAGTTTTCATCAGAAAATAATCCTCTGCACACTTCATTGCCATATAATGAAAGCCAGATGCAGCCGGGAGTGAAACTAGAATTTTCGCATCGGTTTTTTTCGATAATTTTTGAACATTCATCGTATTGAGGTTCCGGCAAAGGTGAATTACCGCTACACCATTTAGGACAACCAAACAAATCACAGTTGGGATATTGTGAGGGGTCATCAAATACATCACTGGTAAAATATTCGTCTTTCAATCCCCCAAAGGAATGTCCAAATTCATGAACGAACACGGAAACCGAAGGCGTAATATAAAGATCAGGATTTGCGAATGCCGTCTCCCGATCTATTGTAAAAGGTGTAATTTGAGCAAAATTTTGACCTGTAAAAGCATAACCGGACTGCCCCCCAGTCCCGCTCAAATCATTTGATAAAACTACAATATTATCAGCATCACCGCATGATTGAACCTTTTCTTCTGCCCAAAGCTTACACCCCCATTGATCACCATTATTCTCGCCAGGAATCTGACAATTCTGATCTTCATTGATTTTCAAAAGAAAAATATTAAATTT
>JAZDOH010000001.1:0-2605 GCA_043798815.1 Candidatus Peregrinibacteria bacterium
CCCCGCCGGCGCAGGAGAAGAAGAGGTTCTACCGCATTAAAATTCCATGACAAAATTCCGCAGCGGAATTTCTGTCGCGAAAGCGACATATCAAATTGAAAAGGTTGGGAAATCAATTTTGCTGGGGTTTTATGGCTAACCATAAAACGAATGTATCCGTGACAAATCCGTGTTTTATCTGCTAAAAAAGCTCGAACGCGTTTTAGTGGCCGACTTTGAAATTTCCATGCATCAAGGATCGAAAATGAAAAGACGAGAATCTTCCCTCACTCCCAGGCGACGTGTCGAACTCGCACTACTCAAGAGACGTTCCGACCAAGTTCCATGGACGGACTGGAAAATCATGCCAAGGAACATCCCGGCTGGTACACGATGACATAAGCAAGCCTGGCCCAACAAGATCAGGGGAGGAAATATTAAATATGCGCAAAACATTATTTACCGTCGTTTTGTCGGTCTGGATTCTCGGTTTTTGGCAGACGGCGCTTCCCGCCCAGGAGGCGGAGAACACCTTGGCGAAAAAGCTTGTCGAAACCTCCGGAATTAAAGCCGGCCTCTGCGTTCATCTTGGCGTTACGGATGGCAAACTGACCGCCGAATTGGGAAAGGCTGGTAAATTTATTGTTCACGGTCTCTCCTCCGACCAGGAAACCACCGACAAAGCCCGCGTCTGTATACAGGAGCAAAAATTGTACGGCCAGGTTTCGGTCGAACGCGGCGATTTTTCGAGATTGCCTTACGCGGACAACTTGGTGAATCTGCTGGTTTTGGATGATCTATCAACTCTCCTCAAAAAAGGCTTGTCTTTAAGGGCAATATCTGTAGGGAAGTAATTCATACAGTGGCAACCCGATAAAGGATTTCACCTTTGGCTTGAGAGTTTTTCCGGAGGCGAGGCCATTTGCTTACAGGTTGGCGAAGCGCGCGCGGGCAGGATCGCTTTCTGCGCGGTGGCGTGATTTGTTTTTCTAAATGGTTCATGAGTTTTTGTCCCATGGCATGGATTTGTTTTTTAGAAAGGATCGAATCGGAGATTTGTACCATGGTCCAAAAAGCTTGAAGCAAGCGGTGGGTTTTACGGAAACTGACTCGCAAGGCGGGAAGTTGGACTTGATGACCGACCCGCCGGCGTATGCGTGCGATCACGGCTTGAGCGATAATCAAGGCGGCCAATTCCTGGACAGCGGTATGGGGCGTGTGGCTTCTGAGAAGTTCTCCGCGATGCAATTGGTTTTTGAGTTCATCATAACCAATCTCATGCTCCCAACGCAGAGAGTAGAGTTTCAGCAATTTTCGGGCGGTGTGGCGGCGGGCATCGGTGAGGCTGGTCCACATGCGAACACGGACTTTGCGTCCTGTGCGGGTCGTGATTTTACCTCGGATCTCCCGCACTTGTGAAACCATTCCCTCCGTCGAAGTGATTTCCACCAGCGCGCTCCCATCAGCCAGTTTTTGAAGAATGCGTGACTTGAGCCGATCTTGGACCCGGAATAAAAAATGATGCTTGCCGACTTTTGGGGCAACCGCGATCAGCTTGCTGATGCATTTGCCATTGCCATAATAACGATCTCCCAGCGTTAGTGAACTGTAGGGCAAACTGGACCAAAGTTGCCCCGCCAATTCCATCTCCGATGCGCCATCAATCGCCGCCAGAATCGGATGGTGATGCCCCAACTCGAATACCGTGCAAAAAGCCAGCTTGGCAAAAGCCGCTTTCCCACGACGAGTCTTGGTTTTTTCCCGTTCCTCATTTACCGCCGGCGTGTTCGCCATCGATAAGGTTCCACCGTCAACGCCGTTCAATAATAGCCCGTCAAAAAAAGCATCCGGATCCAATTTCAACTCCGCCAAAGGTTTCAATGTCGCAGACATGACTTCATTGAAAACTTTTACATCCAGTCCTTGATACCGTTCTGACAAAGAGGCATCTGTGATCTTCACGCCACTGACCTCACCCAAATGTTCAGCCTTGGTCCCGACTCCCATCAGTTCGTGATAAACGGCGCCCATGACCAAATCGGCCAAACTCACCTTCGGTGGCGCCCCCAAACCAGAGTGATGACGGGCGCCAATGACCTCAATTTTATCAGGAGCAATCATTTCGTTAAACAGTTGCCGAAAAACCGGAACCGCCATTTCTGTCAGAGATGTTTTTTGCATCCCAAGTTTAAATCACAAATCCTTCAACTCCGGAATTCTTTTCTTGCCATTCAATAATATTCCCTACTGGCATTGGGGTTAAAACCAACTTATGGGTGACACCTTTTCGAGTCTTCAGGAACATGCCGGCGCTTCCGTGCATCAAAATCAAGGAGGATCACATTGATTACAAACACCTCATCCTGCTTAACCCGGCTTTACGCCAGCATTTTTTTTATTACAATATTTTTTTGGGGATGGTTCAGTCCTTGCCTGCTGGCCGGGGAAGCGGCGTCTAAAAAAAACATTGCGGAAAGCATTCTTAAAGCCGCCGATCTCAAGGGAGGCTTCTGCGTCCAGATCGGTTGTGGCGATGGAAAACTGACCGCTGAGCTGGCGCGAAACGGGAAAATCCTTGTCCAAGGATTGGGTTTCAGTCCCGCAGAAATCGAAAAAGCCAGGGAAA
>JAZDOH010000027.1:0-4576 GCA_043798815.1 Candidatus Peregrinibacteria bacterium
TTTTTGAACTATTGGAATAATTATAACATATTCCACAAAATAACGCAAGCATGAAATTTCTTTTACCCATTTTGTTCACGGTCATTCCCATAGCGCTTTGGGGTATTTACTTTTACGACAAAAACCCACGTCGGCAGCCAATTCCTGAAATCATCAAGATTTTTTTGATGGGTCTGTTCTCCATTGTTCCGGTTATTTTATTCCATCAATACTTTCTTGGTTTTCTCACCAATCAGCTGGCAACGGCTCTGGGCATCGAGCCCTTTTCAATCGTTATCTCGATTTTAGAATTGGTATTACTGGTTCTTTTCATCTTGTTTTTTATTCTGCTGTTCGCGCTGATTCAATCAAGCATCCTTAAAACCCTGTATCACCTGCCGTGGTGGAACAATTTTAAAACCGTTGCTCAAAAACTGTATCACCTCACTCCGCTGCTCATTTTTTTCGTACTATTTTTGGTAATAGAATTAGCCTTCAACTTCACTCTCAAAACAGATTTTATTTTATCACTTGCGGGCAGTACGATCATTTTTGCCGTGCTGGAAGAATATTTCAAATATATCATCAATCCCTTTTTGGTTTATAAGCGTCTGAATACGGTTGGCAGCGCCATCGTGAATGCTTTGTACATCGGTTTGGCGTTTGCGTTTGTGGAAAATATTTTATTTTTCGTGAACAATTGGACGAACCCGGATCTCACATTCATTTTTGTTTACCGATCCCTCTTTACCACCCTGCTCCACGTGTGCGCCTCCGGGCTTTTGGGATATTTTTACGGGCTTTCCCTTTTTGCCAAACCCATTGTGGCGAATTATGAAATTGAAAAAAGCCAATACAGCACGCTCACTTCCCTCCGCGCCCTTTTGGGGGTTCGCAAAAAATCCATTTTCCAATCCGTTTCCGTGACTCAGGGCTTTTTTGTGGCGGCCATGGTTCACGCGTTATTTAATTTGCTTTTGTATCTGGATTTTAAAGTGATCGCGGCCATCGGGATCGTCGCCTTTAGCGGGTTAATCGTTTATTTGCTAAACCTCAAAAGCTCCAACATCCAATACGGCCTGGTTGGCACCGCCACCATGCCAGAGGAGGATTTTGAAAACTTACGTCTCCAAGTCTCCGTCCTCCAGCACGTCCAGGAAATCCAAAAACAAAACCCCTAATGTTTTTTCGTAAAAAACCCAAACGGCTTTATATCCCCACCACTTCGCGCTGGTATACACGGCCGCGGTACAAACCCGGAGCCGCGAGTGGCCGACGGCTGCTTCCCAAAGGCATTTTTTCCATCCTCACTGAATTTTTTAAGGATCGGTTTCGCCTGGTGATCGCGGGGCTTGGCTTTGTTTTACTGATCGGCATTGGTTTGTCTTCCTCGTATTTGGCCATCCAAAACATCGAAGTGCTCCGGCAGGATTTTAATATCGACAGCGCGGCGATCGAAACGGTATTGAAACCTTATTTGGGCCGTAATATTTTGTTTTTCCCCCGCCGTTTGGCTGTGGTGGCCATTCAAGACAAGTTTCCGGAGTTTCAGTCGGTGGAAATCAACAAAAAATTCCCCAACACCCTCACCGTCAACGTGGTGAATTACCCCATCATGGCCAATTTACGGGCTTATTATGTGTTGCCGGAAGTCCAGGCGGCGGCGGAACAGAAGCCTCCGGATCCCGGTATCGCCTTTGAGCTCAATCCTGAGCCTCCAAAACCCCCCGAACCCATCGAACAAAAATGTCTTCTCAGTTTTGTGGGTCAGGCGATCTGTGATCAGCAGGAAAATCTGGAGCTCATGACCCTCGCGATCAAAGGGCTCACTCAGCCCATCGAGCATCGCCAGCAAGTGGTTGCTCCCACGCACATGGATTATTTACGGGAAGCATTGGAATATTTTAAAAACAATTTCAAGTTCACCATCGCGAACGTGGAATATTTGCCCGTAGCCCGGGAATTGCATTTTAAAATCAAAAGCGGCCCAGTCATTTGGCTGACGCTAGAAAAAGACATTCAGGAGCAATTGGACAAACTCAAAACCATTTACGAACCCGCGGAACTCAACAAAGAAGATCTGAGTTACCTCGATTTACGGGTGAAAGAAAAAGTAATATACTGCCTCCGTCGCACGGCTTGTGACCGCACTTTTTAATCCCTTCCCATGTTGCGAGGACTCCTCGGTTTGTTGCTTTTGGCCAGCGTCAGCGCTGCCCCCCTCATCACGGCTCCCGGGGCGGTGCCTTTGGATCCTATTTCTCTTTTGGACGTCAGTCCAGTGCCCGTGAAACAAACGGAGGCCGTTGCCCCGGCGCTCCAGGCCAAGGCGGCGTTGGTAATGGATGCCGACAGCGGCATTGTCCTTTTTGAAAAAAACAGCCGCACTTCTTTGCCGATCGCCAGCCTCACTAAAATCATGACTGCGGTGGTGATTTTGGAGTCCCACGACCTCGACGAAGTGGTGACGGTTACCAATAACCACGCGGACGTTCCCGGCGTCCAGATAGGATTTTTTAAGAATGAAAAATTAACCGTCCAAAGCCTCCTCACCGCTTTGCTCGTGCGTTCCGGCGGAGACGCGGCACTGATCTTGGCGGATTATCACAGCGGGTCAGAGCCGGCTTTTGTGGAAGCCATGAACCAAAAAGCGCGCATGCTCAACTTACGCCAAACCCAATTCAAAAATTCGGTGGGGCTGGATGCCGAAGGACATTATTCCACCGCGTATGATTTGGCCATGCTCACCAAACACGCCATGCGCGATCCCGCGTTCCGCGCCATCGTGCGCCAGCCGGAGGCTGAAATCAGTTCCGTGGACGGCCAATTTCACCATGTTTTTAAAAACACCAATCAATTATTGGGGAGTTATTTAAACGTGATTGGGGTCAAAACGGGAACAACGGACGCGGCGGGCGAAAGTATCATCAATTGGGCGGTGGGGCCGCAGGGCCAGCAGCTGATCGCCATGGTGCTAGGTAGCCCCAACCGTTTTCAGGAAAACAAGAGTCTGATGGACTGGTCATTCAGAAACTATTTCTGGTAATTCGTCAAGGGCAAAGAATTGGCAAAAGGGGTTAAGAGGGTAAAATTAACTCAGTAAAACTTAATTGACGACTACTGTTTTGGCGGGGTTTATATTTTACCTGTGTCTTCCATCGAAAACGCAAACGTTAATACACAGGCGCGGCTTGCAAGACACGCAAAGCTGAAACTTCATTCGCCCTCTCCGGTGGCGAAGAATGGAATAGTGAGCCGCAGTATCCATGGGATTCAACATTCTTTAGGACTGGATGCGGCCACCGGGATGTTGTCACGCGTGACCCTCAATGCCGTGCTGATCACCATCGCTTTTTTACTGATCACCCCTTTTGCGCCGTTCTATCAGGAAACGGAAGGGTCTTATGGGGAAGGCGGTAACATTGATTTACTGAATCTCACAGAACAAGACCCGGAATCCGCTTTGGCCAACGTGATCACAGAAGATGGCTTTTTACTCAAACCATCCTTAGAAACCACCGCGGGCGATCGCAGCGGGTTCAGCGATGTGTTCGCTTACACCGTGGAACCTGGAGACACCCTCTCTTCCGTCGCGGAACGGTTTGGGTTAAACAAAGAAACCGTAATGTGGGAAAACAATTTGTGGAACTCCAACCAAATTCGTACCGGCATGACGCTCAAAATTTTACCGGTGAATGGCGTTTCCCACATGGTGAAAAAAGGTGAAACGGTCGCCTCCATCGCGAAAAAATACAAGATCGAAACAGAAGCAATCGTGAAACAGAACCAACTGGAAGATCCAACGCTCGTCGCCGACATGCTACTCATTGTTCCAGGAGCTAAAAAAGCCATTCCCGTTCCGACCTTCGCCGCAGCCGCACCCAGTTTGCCGCCTCCAAGCCAGCTGATCGCAATCGTCGGGAAATTATTGTATCCCGTGGGAAGAGACGCGCGACTGACCCAGGGATTTGGCCGCCGTCATTACGGATTGGATTTGGCCAGCCATTCCGCCGGGCCGATTTACGCCGCCGCCGCCGGCAAAGTGATCACAGTCAAGAATGGTTATAATGGAGGTTACGGTAACTTCATTGTCATCGACCATGGCAACGGCATGCAAACCCTGTATGGCCACAATGCCAAACTTTACGTTTCCGAAGGCCAGTATGTGGAACAGGGGCAAACCATTTCCTGGATGGGTTCCACCGGCCGCAGTACCGGCACCCATTTGCATTTTGAGGTTCGGGTCAATGGAGTAAAATACAATCCAGCTAATTTCTTTTAAACAAGAGAACGAGATAACAAAAGAACGAAATAACGAAATCACGAAATCACACACCCATCACGATATTGTTTTTTTGTAGATGCGAGGTTTTTGATACGCGCTGTGTTGTAGACCCTGGATTTGTTTGCTGATATTGAGAATTTTTTGGAAGAGATCAGTAAATTTCTCACTTGGTAAATAGTTATCGGCCTTAAGGTGATCTAGACAAGCAACCACTTCCGCTGCTGATCCCAAAGCAATGTTAAAAAATCGACACATCTCTGGATCACTATAGCGTCCGGCCGCTTCTGCAATATTTAATGAAATAGAGAGTGT
>JAZDOH010000034.1:0-12578 GCA_043798815.1 Candidatus Peregrinibacteria bacterium
ATTGAAAAAAGCTCCAAGCTTTCTAATGCGGAATAAAATACTCTTGACAATTTGTAAAACTTAATCTATCATCGCTAACCTTTGTAAAGTTCCCCAATAAATATCGCCTTCCCGGCCCACCTGATTTTATTCCTAATCCACAACGATTATGAAGGCCGCGAAACGATTTTTAGTATTTTTGCTTCTCCCCGTTTTATTTTTTACCAACGTGGCACGGGCGGAAGAACTGTACGCGCCTGACAACCACAACAAACCTGATCCGCTCGCTTCGAGCAAGCAGTTGCAGGGTAATTTCCGCGTGGGCGAATTTACCGGCGCGGCGATTTATGATTACCCGCTCGCGTTGCCGCCGGGACGTAACGGGCTCACGCCGTCGCTCAGCCTTACCTACAACAGCCAGGCGGATAATAAAACGGAAAACATTGTGGGTTACCACTGGGACATCACCCAATTTTCCATCAAACGCCTGAACAAGCACGGAGTGGATAAACTGTATCAGGAAACTTTTTTCGTGGCTGAAACGCCCGCGGGAAGCGGTGAATTGGTTCCGATGAATTTGAGTGGGGAGCAACAGGGTGAATACGGCCTAAAAACCGAAGGTTCTTTTTCCCGCTACGAGTTTTTGAGCGACGTGAGTTGGCGCGTCACGGACAAACAGGGAACCCGTTACACATTCGGTGCCACTGAGGAGTCCCGTCAATTCGACCCGACGGATCCCAGTCGCGTGTACGCGTGGATGCCTTCGGAAATCCGGGACACGAATGATAATTTCATCCGTTACACATATTCCAAACACGAAAATCAAATCTACCCAAAAACCATTGTGTACACGGGACATGGCAGTGAAGACGGTATTTTTGAAGTGCGGTTTTTGCCGTTCGCGGAAGAGTCAAATTTCGGCGGCCAACCCGATCGTTCATCTGCAGATTATTCGCGGGGATTTCCGGTCCAAACGCTTCATTCCATCAGCGGAGTCCGCGTGTACGCCCAAGGAATTTTGCGCCGGCAATATGATTTTGAGTATCGCGATGTGTCTTCTATTGGCTGGCTGACACTCAGTTCCATTACAGAAACGGGTTTTACGCCTGATGGAACGGCGACGGCTTTGCCTCCCGCCACTTTTGATTACACCGAGTCACGGGTTGGCTGGGATGAATCAAGCGATTATCTGCCTGAATGGAATATTGAAGAATGCCAACGACCCGGTTATGGCGGCTGTAATCATGGTCAGAATGTATTTTTATGGGACATGACGGGGGACGGACTGGAAGATTTTGAATACGTCGGACTCCTGGGCAGTGATCCTTACCAGGATTCCATTCGCGCCGTCAATAATGGCCAAGGCGGATGGACCAAGGTGCCTGGGCAATTTACGGATGCCAACGTCGGCTCTAAATATACATTGCCGAATTCTCATCAAAAAGTTATGGATTGGAATGGGGACGCGCGCGCTGATTTGGTGGGTTCGAGCGAACACTATTACGGTTCTACCTACTCGCAAGAAAGCGATGCATGGCTCAGTACAGGAGAAGAGCTCAGAAATATTATTCCTCTTTACATGGTTATTCTCATGGGGGCAGACCAGGAATTGGACAAAGGAGTTGTCATTGGAGATTTAAATGGGGACGGCCTGCCGGACATGATTCAAAATGTTTATCAGCATGAGGAAGTATTTCCGAATCCATGGAAAGGCCAGCTCCTCGACCAGGCATGCCTGAATCAAGGCGGACAATCATGCCAGCTCACGGATTTGTGGCATTCGCCAATGGGAATTGTTCGATATTCCAATCGGAATCATCCCGGGATTCGGCAAATGATCGCGCAGGATTGTAATTTGGACGGACTGACGGATTTGCAATTCACCGGCAGCGGCGCCACCACATGGATCAATGACGGAAAAGGAGGGTGGATTGAAAATGGCGCCTGTCCTTTTGGATCCGGCACAGAAACCCACACCAAACGCCAAGCCGACTTCAATGGGGATGGGCTGATGGATTGGGCCGAGGGATCTTTTACTTTTCACACCAGCGGCCATCGGATGGAGACCCGGAACGTCCAAATCAGCATCGTCAATGACGGGATTGATTTTCCCAATATTTTCCCAGTCGTGTTTGGACAAGGCGGAAATTATAACGAACTGCCCCATGGTTTTGGAGTGCGAATTGTGGATTTGAACGGGGATCTTCTCCCTGACGTGATTCAGGGGTTTAGGGAATTCAACAATGCCACATACCAATACGACACTACCAAACGGGTGTGGCTTAACAATGGCGAACGGCCTTACTTCCTTAAAACCATCCACACAAGCGAGGGAGCTCAAATGGATTTGGAATATAAAACTTCCGCCCAAGCCAAAAAAGCCGATGGTTCCCAGGCAAATCCCAACCTCCCCATCGTCGTGACCACGGTGAGCAAAGTGACGACCAATGACGGACTTGGTAATGTGAGCCGGCTCGACTACGCGTATGAAGACGGTTTTTACCACTTCAACTCGAGCGACGAACGTGGGTTGGCGGGTTTTCGGATTTTGAGTAAAACCGATTCGCTCGGCTTCACCTCCAAAACTTATTTCCATCAAAGCCAAAACAGCGTGGCAGACGCGGCACATGGAGAATTTGAAGACCATTTCAGTAAATCCGGCATGCCGTACCGGGAAGAAATGTACGATCAAACCGGCCAGCTCGTGCAAGTGACCACCAATCGCTGGGAGTCGACAGACTTGGGGAACGGGCGGTTTTTTCCACTTCTCGCGCAAACCGTCTCCCGGCTCATCACACCGGAAACGAGTGTCGTTAAAGCAACGGCGCAGACATTCGAATACGACGCTTACGGCAACCAAACCCGTGTCGTGGATTACGGCGAAGTGAGCGCCAGCGATGACGCGGGAGAATTTGCGGATGTAGGCGCTGATTTGCTGGAAACCCGACAGACATTCACTCAAAACACGACAGGTTATTTGGTCGGGTTGCCCGCAGAAGGACAAATGTTTGATCAGACCGGCGCGCTATTATCTCACGAACGCCATTACTACGATTCCTTGGGATTGGGAGAAGTGTCGGCGGGAAATGAAACGCGCGCGGAAAGCTGGCTAGACACCTCGAACACATTCCTCGGCACCGAGCGGACATACGATGAGTACGGCCTGCCACTCGCAGAACACAACCCACGAGGATACGAAACAACTTTCTCGTATGACGACACTCATTTATCCCCCATCCAAACGACCAACGCCAAAGGGCATGTGACGAGCGGAACTTATGATTGGGCAACCGGCCAGCCGCTCACCGTCACGGATCCCAACGGCACACAAACCGTAAATTTTTACGATGGTTTGGGACGGATTTTGGAAGTCAAAAAAACAAATCCCGCGGATCCGGGCGCGCTCGTAACGGTAAAAACCGCCGAATACGATGATACTTCCATGCCGCGTTCGGCTCATGAAATTGCGGAGGCGGGCAACGGGATCACGGTGGAGGCGATCAGTTACCTCGACGGTTTGGGACGAACGGTGGAACAAAAAAGCGAAGGGACAGGCGAACAGTGGGTAACCGCGGGAACGCTGTTCGACGAACGTGGAAACGTGAAAAAATCATTACAACCTTATTTCAGCTCGTCATCAGCATTCGAACCGCCGGATCTGAATGGGCTTGGCACGGAATTTGCGTACGACACGCTCAACCGGGTAACAACGGCCATCAACCCGCTCGGCACAACAACAACTTCCTACTTCGGATGGTCGCAAGCAGTAACCGATCCCAACGGAAACAGCAAAGATTATGAACAAAATTCCCGCGGGAACCTCCTCATTGCGACCGAGCATAACGGTGCGGAAATTTACCTGACACATTACACATATGATCCAGCCGGCCGGTTGATCTCATTCGCTGATTCAATGGGAAATATCCGTGAATTTACCTACGATTCGCTGGGGCGCAGACTTACCCAAACCGCTCCTCACCTGCCTACCGGACAGGCAGGCTCATCGACTCAATCTCCTTCGCGCTGGAGTTATGAGTATGATGAAAATGGAAACGTGGTCGCCCGCGTGGACGCAAAAAACCAAACGATTCAATACGCCTACGACGAGCTGGATCGCCTTGTCACAGAAGATTTTTTGGGAACGCCGGAAGCAGACTACCAATTCGCTTATGATCAAAATGCCTATGGCCTTGGTCGGCTGAGTCAGGCGAATTCATCGGATTATCTCCGCAATCTCACCTATGATCCTTGGGGTCGGGTGGTCGGCGAAACCAAAACCATACGCGATCACGCGTTTCCCATGGCTTGGAGCTATGATCTTTTGAATAGTGTTACAGACATGCAGTATCCCGATGGCTCCGCGCTCGAACAACAATACAACGAAGTTCATCAGCTCAGCAGTGTGGCAGTGAACGAGCAAATATTCGCGAGTAATTTCAGTTATTCCCCCCTCGGCCAAATCACTCAAATGCAGATGGGTGACGGAACTGTGGTCGCCAGCACTTATGATCCGAACCAGCTCTACCGCCTGACCCGTAAGCAGGCGGCGCTGACGGATCAAAAACTGCAGGATTTGAGTTACGTGTACGACCCCATGGGCAACGTGCTCAGCCTCCAAGACGCGGCTCCCGGCATCACTGCCAAAAACGTCGCGTACGCGTACGATCCGCTGTACCGGCTCACCCAAGCCATCTTCACCAACACGGCCAACCAGCAGGATCGTACGGACACATTCGCTTACAATTCCATCGGAAACATTTTGAACAAATCCGACGTGGGCGATTACGTGTATGACTCCCCTCACCCCCATGCCGTCACAGCCGCGGGCAGCGCGCACCTATTCACTTACGACACCAATGGCAATTTGACTGGACGTGATGGTGAAATTTTTGTTTACGACCATCGCGACCGCCTGACCCAAAGCGGCTCCGCCACCGGATACCTGTACGATGAATCTGACCAGCGCATCGCCAAAATCAACCTGGAAACCGGCGGAATTAAATACTATCCGAGCGAATTTTATGAAATCGACGATGAAAAAGAAGTGAAATATGTGACGGTAGGCGACCAGAAAATCGGTAAAATCGAAGTGGAGCTCACCACGCCAAACGATGATGACGGAGGTGGAGATGGAGATGGAGACGGTGACACGGGCGACGATGACGGAGGTGATACCGGCGATGGTTCCGGAGATGACACGGGTAATTCGGATGATGGAAATAGTGGAAATGATGATGGTGTCGGGAACATGGAAAATCCCACCGTCACTACCACTCCAAATTCAACTGCAATTCGAACTAGTGGTGGCGGAAATTATCGTGGCTCCCTGCCCTTTTACCTGGTTGAAAAATTCATGGGGCCATGGATTAACCAATCAGAAGAATTGATTTCCACTCCGAAAAAACTTCGGCCAAAAATCCCGCCAAAAACCGACCTCACGTTCCATAATTTACAAATCGAATACAATCCAGAAGGAACCGAGCTCAGTTGGAACCCAATGCCAAAAGATGTTGTGGCGTTTCAGGTGTACCGCAGTAAACGACCCTACGACCAACCCGGTTATCCCAGCCAGCTCATTACCACCATTAAACCTAAACCAGGCGCCAGGCTCATACGCTACACCGACGAATGGGCTAAAAACAAGTTTTACTCATATCGCGTTACCGCCGTGAATGAACACGAGGACATCCTGACCACCAGCATCGAATTGGCTCCCGAACAGGTTTATTTAACCGCGAATGAACCGACAACGGTGGACTTCACTCAAACATCGCATGCCCCGTTCAACAAAGTGTTCCTGGTTCCCAACGACCAATTGATATTCACCGCCAACAAAACAACTCCTCAAACATCCATCGCTCCCAAATCCGGCTTTACCGACCGCACCAAACTCACCGTCCGTTACCTGAATTGCCGCCCAAAAACCAACGGGAAAGAGTCCTGCATTGAAACAGATGAAAAAGCCCTTGATGTATTTGTGATTCGCAAACCAACTCAAAAACAAATATCCTTTAAGTAATAACCACATTCATTATGAAAACTCTTTACCATTTATTCTTTGCCATCGCATTATTGTTAGCACTCTTGAACCCTGTCCAGGCTTCCCAAATGACTTATCAGATTCAGGGAGCCGTTCGATTGTCAGATTCAAAACCGGCTGTCAAAATTGCAGTTCAGCTGATGGATCAGTCCGGTCGTGTATTACAAGAAACTCAAACCAAAGCAACGGGGCGTTACGGTTTTAGTAATGTGATACTGGATTCCGGACAATCTTATTTTATAGCTATAGAAATGACACCACAGGGGCAAGTCAAAAAGCCAATCGATCTAAAAAATAGCCGGCAAATAATTGATTTTGATTATCGACCTCAAATAGAAACCCGTGTTGATTTCGCCTATTGGTTCTGGGCGGACGGAACTCGGGGAAATTCTAATAGCGTAGATATTGATGATGCTTTTTTGATCACAGGAACGAAAACGGAACGGGCAGGCCTCCATTTTGACAGCACGTTCGACTTTAAAGGACTCAGTCCTCAAACCCGGCATCATCGGGTTGTGGATACCAAGGACGCCCACTTTTGGCTGGGAACTTTAAAAGACGGAAAATTAGGATTTTTCACACGGGAAAAATCCGGCGTGGTTAGATTAATCACTCCTACCAGCCGTGAAAATGACATCAGGTACGCGCTGCCCTTCGAAGGATATCAGAGTGAAGGGGTCACCGTGAAAGAAGACACTTATTACGCCATTCACATAGCGGAAATCAACCGATATGCCATGATCTATGTTAACCTCATCAGCAAAAGCGGCCCTTCCTCCAAACAAAAACCAACGCTCAAGCCGGATCGCCACTCTTTTCACGGTCAGGTCATGGATGAAAAAGAAATATCAGTTTCTCAAGTCCCTGTTGGAGTGATGGATGAAGAAGGGGAAATCGTGGCCGAAACCAAAAGCGATAAAAACGGTTATTATGAACTATGGAACGTGAAGCTCAACAGCAAAGGCTCTTATTTCCTAGTCGCGGATCCGGCGCATTTTTCCGATTATATTCTACCGATCCGTTTGGCCGAAAAAGAGCAGAACCGGAATATCAAACTGTACTACCCGAGAATCATCAACGTGTCTTTTAAATACAACCTGGATCATTCACCATCGTTCTCCGTTGGAGGAAATTATCAGAGGGGATTTTTAAAACTCGTTTCCGGTTTTGATGACGGAGATTTTTCCGGAGTGGATTTAAAGGAAGGGATCATCACACCAGCCGACAAAGGCATGGTTCATGTGGAAATGGACTCAAAAGGCGTTCTGCGGCTTGAAGCAAATAACCTGGGCGGCGGCGGAATTGTGGATTTGGGGCAAGTGGCCGGTGATTTTGGGGTAGATACTATTCCACCATCGCTAAAAAAACAGGAAGTGGAAATCAAAACAGGCCATGCTTATGGAATTTATGACAAAAATAATAACAATTACGGATTTATCAAGATCAAAAATATCCGGCTCGACTTGAGTGATGAATTTTTTGAACGCAATTTAAAATAAACCATTATGCAACTCACTTTCAAGCGAGTTGCCTCCCGACTCATCATTTTTATTCTCAGCATTGTTTTTGTGTTCGGCAATACCGACCCAGCTTGTGCCGTAGGCAATGTCATTCGCGGCGAACCTAAAATCTACTTTTTCCTCACCGACCAGCTGGGCAACATCACCACCGCGTTGGATGCAGATGGGAACATCGTTGAGCAACGGGATTACTTGCCCTTTGGGGATGATAGGGTGAATGAACCGACTGAATCTGCCAAAACCGATTACGGGTTTACCGGAAAAGAAAAGGATGATGAAACAGGTCTGTATTACTACGGGGCGCGGTATTATGATCCTTTAATCGGCCGATTTATTAGTCAGGATCCTTTGCTTTTAGGGGAAGGCGACCAATCTTTGGAATCGGTTGTAGCCAATCCTCAGGCGCTCAACCCCTACAGTTATACGTTCAACAATCCGGTAAAATATGTTGATCCGACAGGCAGAATCCCCAGGGACGCTTCATTCCTCGACAAATTAAAGAGCATTCTGAATTTTGACAGCTCCGGAAACGGCTGGTTGGCCCATAGCGCCAAAGCATACGCGGCCAATCCCAATCCACAAACGCTTGCTGAAATGAAAAGGCGTCAATCAGTAGCTCTCTGTCGACTGGACAGCAATCCGTCTCCTTTTTCCGATGAAACATGGGATCCGATAACCACCAAAAGAATCCTTCAGCTGGATTCAAAAGTGCAAATTCCTGCCACGGATTTTGTTAATAAAACCGAAGAAGAGCAAAAAACTCAATTGCGGGTGACCGCCGGGTATCGCACCAGCAAAGAACAGAATGAAGAGTATGCAAAAGGAAGAACAAAACCCGGCCCAATAAGAACTTACGCAAAAGGAGGCGAAAGCTATCACAATTACGGATTGGCCATGGATGTTGTTCGAATGAAAGATTATCAGCCGGTATGGAAAGTCCTTGGAAAACCCATCGTGGATATCGCCAATAGCTTAGGTTTTGAATGGGGCGGCCATTGGCCTTCGCCTAAAACAGACAATCCGCACTTTCAAATGACATCCGGCCAATCGATTAGTGATTTAAAAGGTAAGAAAAAATAGACTCGTTCACTCCGAAGCTGAAAATTGACAGTTAAAAGATATTATGTCTTGACACCTAAATTCATTTTTGGTATTTTAAACGGGCGTATTTTTTAACTGTAAAAAAATGGTTCCTTCAGAAAATGACGGTGGAGATTCAATGGATTGTTCTGCTCGTGGCGCATTTGCAGGTGCCGTTCTTGGCGTTGCAATAGCCTGCACACCCACACCACGCGGTCGTCATGCTCGTACTGAAGATCCAAATGATGGTGGAGCTGATGCCGTTGCTGTTGCCACTCGACCGGTAGAAATTGAACCTGAACATGGAAGGGCTGAGGCCGCAGAAGAGGACGAAGAAGGTGAGGCTGCAGGAGCAGGAAAAGAAGTAGCTGCAGGGGTGGGGGAAGCAAACGAAGTTGCGACCGGAGCCCGCGTGCGTGTTGTTTTGATTTTAAGAAATCCGGTAAATGAGGCAGAAGGCGGAGAAAGTGAAGCTGAAGAAGGTGTGGAAGAAGGAGAAGGCGAGAGTGAAAGTGAAGGGGAAAGTGAAGGTCAAAGCGAAGCTGAAATTCCAGGTGCAAGAGCAGGAATAATGGCAAGCACGGGCTCGAGCGTGAGCAGGCAAGATTTTGTTATAACCGGCCCTAGTGGTGTGTCCTTAGCCCCTGAAGCAGTTCAGGAAGCTGTTATTGATGCCCGTGGTGCAGTTCAGCGAGTTCTTGTCGTAGTGTTGCCTCCACATCAATTTGACCATGGAGGACTGAACGAGTTAGATGTTTGGTTGAACGGTTCAAATCCTTCGCAATGGAGATTGTTAGTTGAAACCCCCGACGAACTAACTACTCTTGGAGCCGACAACCCTATCCGCCCTTCATCGGATATAGATCAATTTCTTTACACAGGCGAAGTTCCTGTTTTGAATCCCGGAACAACAAACATCGGCTTTGGCATTAGGCAATGGGTAAATGGTCAATTAAGAAATACCGCTTGTGGAAAATTTACTAATACTACCGGCAGGTCTCAATGGGTTACCGCGGCAGTTCAAGATCATCCTCACGTTTTGGTGATGGGTGGTCAGGAAATTGTCCCAAGTGCGCCTCAGCTACTTCAATCTGGAAAATCCATTGAAGTGGTGGCTTATACGGAAGAGCTTACATGCCCACCAGAGGGTACCATGGCAACATTTGAAGTCGCAATTGAAGAGGCGCCCGAGGAAGCACCTGAAGAAGCGCCTTAAAACTCATTGACGTAGCTCTTAATATTTTGTTATTCGATATTGATTTTTTTTGCCTATTTGCTATCCTAATCTTAGCTAGGAAATTTATAACTAAATGATAGAAAATAATGAAACACCAACGGCAGTAGCAGAGCAAGAGAGCGAAAGCTCAGGAACTCATCATGCTCGCGGAAGGATTGGAGGGCGCTTGGGGCCTTTGGTTGCCGCGGTTGCCGCGGCGATTCTGGCGGTTTGTGGCCCGGCCGCCAAAGCTGGAGTGGAAGCAGAAAATGAATTTTCCGAAAAAGAAATGACAGCTGTTAGGGCGGAAATAATCAGGATTTTAGGCCCTCATTTCATTAAAGGAGCCCAGAGAGGAGATTATATTTTGAAAAAAGAAGGTTTAAAAAAAGCAGGCTCAGACGGTGGATGGGTTGATCTGAGAGGCCGACAGGAATTGGAAGGTGTCGATCAAGAAGATCGAGTGGGTCGAAACAGAATTAGATTTATGGGGGAAACTTTTGGCATACAAGCCGTCAAAGTAAGGGGACGAATTTACTATTATCTTCGGGGAACGGAAGGGGGTGAGGAAGATACTATTGCCTTTGCTGTTGCCTCTGATAAAAAAGACAAGGGAGGAGAAAGCGGCGCTGTGGCAAAATTGAGAAGATTAGTTGAAGAAGAAAAGTTGATCGAAAAAAGAGCCAAAGCCCTGGGGGTCTTGAGTAAGGGTGAAGAACAGGAATGCCTTGCTTCAAATTGAGAGTTGAATGGAAGTGGTTTCCACGTTATCCCAATATTTTTTCAAGCGTCTCTTCCAGAAACAATCTCCAGGGGACAACGGTGACCCCTTGATGTTTGTAAGGCTGGCTTGTTTCTGCAACGACATAACGGGCGCTATCCGGGTATTCTTTTTTGAAAAAACGCAAACCGGAGAAATGAGAATTTTGTATATTGGAAGATGCTTTGATTTCAATGGCCACGACGATTTTATTTTTCCGGACCATTAAAAGATCCACTTCAGCTCCTCCTTGGGTTCTCCAATAAAATAACTCGTAATCGCTTTGCCGGTACTGGATACGGTATCGTATTTCATTGACGATCCATTGTTCAAACAGACGCCCCCGGATCAGAGAGCCGGCTTCATCTTTGAGCAGGCGATTGAGGCTGTTTACAACTCCATTGTCGAAAAAATAAAACTTTGGGTGGGAACTTAGCTGTTTTCGCTTACTCCTTGTCCAGCCGGGTAATCGGAAACCGATCAGTGTATCTTCCAGGATATCGTAGTAACCTTGCACTGAACGTGCTGGCAGGGCGCATTCCCTGGCTATATTAGAATAATTCACGATTTCGCCAAACGTGCTGGCCGCCATTTCTAAAAAACGCGCGAAACCAGCAAGGTTTCGCACAACCCCTTCCGCCTGAATTTCTTCTTTTAAATATATGTCCGTGTAGGCCTGCAGAATTTCGATTTTGAGAGTATCTTCTTTTTCATAGATTGCCGGCAGAGAGCCGAAACGCAAAACATTTTCCAGGCGTATGGCAGTTTTTATTTCCGGATAAACAAATGGAGCCAGCAATCGCTGGAGCGCGCTTCCACCCAAAAGATTAGCGCCGCCGCGTTTGAGCTTTCTGGCGCTGGATCCTGTCATAATGAATTGGGATTTGGTTGTGTCGATCAGCGCCTGAATTTCATCCAAAAGAAGAGGGATTTTCTGAATTTCATCTACAAAGATCGTTCTGACTTTTTTCTCTTTTATCTGATAAATGGCTTCCTTGCGAAATAAGGAGGGATTACGAAGATATTTAAAATAAACATCTGTTTCCAGCAAATTGACCGACCAGGAATTTTTAGGAAGAATGGACTGGATGAGTGTGCTTTTTCCAGTCTGGCGTGGACCGAAAAGAAAGAAGGAATGGCGCTCCGGCAGAGATATTATTCTTGCAATCATGTTTCATAAATATCATATATTTTTGAATTGATAAAGCATTTTTCAATTCATAATTTACCTCTCTCTTTGGTTAGGAAGAAAAATCCCCTTGCCTTTTCCCCCTGAAATCATATAATATAACTGGTTTCAGACGTTTACATTTTCCAGAGCGGAAACGGATTGACATAAATACAAAAATAAGGTAAAGTGATCTCCTGGTATTTTTTTACCTTTTCATCCTTTGTATCTTCAGCGACTATGAAACCTGATTTCTCCCCCCGCATTGTCCACGCCGCCCTGATCGAGGCCGTAGCAGCAGGCCGGGAAAATTTCATGACCCGTCTCCACGCCCTCCATGATCTGGCCCGTTCTTCCCGTATGAAGATCAGTGAGCTGGTGACACGCTTTAAAGAACTGGCTGACTCTTTCCGTATTCCCAAATTTCTCCGCCCCCGGCTGTGGAAACTGTTTGCGGCGGGAGCTTTAGCCATGGCCTGCGGAGGTGACCCCAATAACAACCCCGCTGATGACATGGATCCGGTTAATCCCGCTCCGGACGGAGGAGCGGACATGCTCTGGCCAACGGAAGACGGGCCTGTCGCTGACGCGGATACGGATGCCGGCATTCCCTCCTCCGCCTGCACCAAAAAAGTAGAGGACGGTTACCTCGCCATGGGTCTTGTGAACCCGAAAGCCAAAAAACCCACACAGCTGGTCATCCCGTATAATGAAACATTCCCCGAGTATGAAGGGGACACCGTTACTGCGGAACCGGACACCTTCGGCCGCGCCGCCTGCATCAAAGTCGCCGTCGGCCAGAGTACCGGCACTGC
>JAZDOH010000035.1:0-6562 GCA_043798815.1 Candidatus Peregrinibacteria bacterium
GCGTATCGAACCCGTAACCACGAGAACAAAGCAAGATTTGCCGCGATGAGAATCAGAATCGTGATCCAAAGCGCCGCGTTAGATTGATCTCGCAAAAAATCACGCTCCAAAATAGTCTGAATAGCGTTGGCATGAATTTCCACCCCTGCCATTTTGATACCGGCACTTGTGGGCGCCAGGTAATGATCCTGTAAATCAATCGCCGTGGGGCCAATGAGCACGATTTTATCTTTAAAATCCACCGAGTTGCCGCGTTTATCCGTTCGCTTCCCTTCGAGTACATCCGCCAGCGAAATTTGCCGATATCCATTAGGCTCGCTGAAATAATTAACGTACATCAAATTACTTTCATAATTTCCATCTCGTTCAGTGCTTGTCGGGATTTGTACGTCTTCTCCAGCCATCCGCGCGATAGCGATTGAAAATGCTTCAATAACTCCCTGCTCTCCCGCGTCAAAGAAGGCGGGAATTTTACGGACGAACCCATCTTCATCCTGCTTTACATTAATCAATCCGAGTGTTGGACTGTCGGCGAGCAGCATTTCATTCGGTCGCTCGACTTGCGACACTCCATTCTCAAAATAATAACGACTAGCCAGTACTACGTTTTTATTTGCTTTAAGCGCTTCCGCCAACGCGTCATCTCCAATGCCCGAATCCGGAAACGTGATATCGATTCCAATCGCTTTAACTCCAGCGGCCTCCAGTGCGTCGATAGCTTTGGCGTAATTCTCGCGTGACCAATCCCGAAGTGACCCCAGGGCTTGTGGCCCCAACGTCTTTTCGTCAATCGCCACTACCATGATTTTGGGACTTGCCTGATCGTAGTCGTAAAACTTGTTTTGCAGCCCATGTTGCAGACCCATAAACAGGCCACGTATCCAGAATCCCGCGATCACCAACAGGATCAGCACCCCTAAACCGATGAATCGGAGAATTTTTTTAAACAAATTCAGTTAGAGTTATTCTTTATATTATACCAAATTTCGCCTGATTTATCAATTAAACTTGACTCTGAAATCATCTTTCTTTACCTTTTTTCTGAGGTGATCTTGTCGTAAACTTCATTCCACACCGCCTCAGAAAAGAGAAGCGGAACGTTTTAGAGTGGAAAAAGCGAAGAAAATCAGGTATAATAAAAAGATAACAAAATTAAATTATATGCCTACGCCAGATACTCAACACGCACAGGATTCTGTTCGATCAAGACGGTTAGATGTTGTCGGTGATGTTATTGAAGGCGAAAGACAGAAGGCAAGAGACGTGCTTGCACTAGTTCGATATGCAGCTCATTTTAATCAATTGGAAAGTTTGAAAAAATGGATAGCGACATTAGATAGCGAAAGATTAATAGCTTTCCTTAGAGAATCGGGTCGCCTCCCCACAGAATTGATAGATGAAGTATTTGTTCATTGCAGGCGGCAACAAGTAGAATGCGTATTAAGAGATACGGAAACAAGCCCCCTGACTATACGACAATGGTTAGCTCGCTCCAGATTGAGTAAACAGAAAATAAGAAGTGAGGGAAGGGCAGCCTGGAGAAGGATTTTGCACCAAGCCCTGGAAGAACATCGAACTCTTGATGATGTGGAGCGAAGGGGGGTGGCAGATGTAGCTGAACAAATTACCGATAAGCCAACATGGGATGTTGTAGCTCAATTTGCTGAATATGATCCGGTAATCGCGGAAGCGCTACTTCAAAATCAAATTGTCGGTATGAGTTATGTCAGAGAATTCACCGATAGAGTTATTGCTGAATGGGTGGCAGGTAACAAGCACACCCGGGCAGTAACAGAAAAAGTTTTAGAAAAAGTGGCTGATTATTTACATGAAGTGATGCGTGGAAAAGCGGAACGTAATGAGCAAGACGCAGAATTGGTTGAATTAGCGGAATTAGTAGAGCTTCTTATAGATGTACCCAAAGCGGAAAGAGCTTTAGTTAAAATTGATAATTTGTTTATAGGCCTTACAGGTCAAAATGCACTAGCTTTCAAAAAACATTTTGTAGCAGGTAATACCAATTTGCAATAGAAATCATACATTATTGAATCCCATCCATTCCCAATTGGAGATGGATTTAACCGTCTGTGGTGAATTCTCATAGTGCAGGGAGGCCGCGACAAGATGTTCCTCCAGCTGATCCATGGACTCAAAGGAAACATTGCCGAAAAACTTTTCCCTCATCTCGTCCCACATGTTCTCCGAAGGATTGAGCTGCGGGCAGTAAGGGGGCAGAAACAGGAGTCTCATGTTATCAGGAACTATAAGCTCCTGACCTTTGTGGCATGGTGCCCCGTCGGTGACCATGAGAATGAGTTCATCAGGATGCCTGTCACTTACCTCCTGTAAAAAACGGTTCATGCAAAAAGAATCCATATGGGGAAGAATGAGGGAGTCCATGCCTCCGTCCCCGGGACAGAAAGCACCATACAGATAAGTGTATTCCCTGATGATCTGCTTATTGGTCACGGGACGGATCGCTTTATATGCCCAGCACTGCCTCGGGTCATTGATTCTCCCGAACCTGGCCTCATCCTGAAACATAGGCTTTAAGGTCAGCCTCCTTAAAAGCGCCTCAATCCCCGTACGGATCATAGCCAGGGGGAAAAATCGCCCCCCTGAAATGTTTCATGGCTTCCCGATCGTGTTTAGGGTGCTCCGGACGGGGCGCTATTTTCCTCCATCCGTGACGCTCCAGCAATCTGTAGGTGACGGTGGGATCCAGGTCTTTTTCAAGGAGCTCCGCGTGAGCCTTGTGAATTTGGCTTACCGTGACAAGGCTTCCCTTTTCCGATTTTACTTTAAACGATTCCAGAAATTCAGCTTCTTTTTCCGGTTCCAAATGGGCCCTTCCTCTGTTTCGCCCCCTTCTTTCCCCCAGCAGTCTGTCCCATCCCCCTCCCCTGAACCATTGCCAGACAAGTCTGACGTGACTTGGTTTATAACCGACCATTCTGGCTATTGAGATGGAGTCCGATCCGAAACAACGGAAAAAGATGCACTGCACCCGTCTCATCTCCGACGACCGCTGAACGGTTTTCAGTAAGGCTTCCGCTTCCGACTGTGTTTTTGTTCCGAAGGCATTTTTATTCATGCCCCAATTCTACACCTGTATGATTTCTATTGCAAATTGGTATAAGTCAGCAGGAAATGGTAATGGCAACGGTAATGGTGAAAATGGCAGTGGAAAACGCAGTGGTATTCGTGAACAAAATGCTGCAAGAAGAGCGCATCATGAGACAACTAACGGAGTTCCTGCGCAAATGAGACGGGGAGTTTTGCCAGCAAGAACTGGGCGCGGCAACCTTAGGCAAGGATTTACTAAGAGTAGGCACCGCGAACGATACTAAAAATTAGATACCTTTCTGATTTTATAAAACAAAAAGACTCCAGCTATTAAAACAACCAAACTAAACATCTGCCCCAACGTAAAATAGCTGAAAATAAATCCAATCTGTTCGTCCGGTTGGCGGAAAAATTCGACGATGAACCGAAGGGCACCGTACAACATTAAAAAACTCGCCATCAAAGTGCCGCGGCGGGAATTTTTATGAAAAATGGCGAGAAGAATCGCGAAAATGAGTAGATCTTTTCCAGCCGCAAACAATTGCGAAGGCCAGCGGAGCACTCCATCGCCAAAATTCACTCCAAGCCATTGCCAGCGAGCGCTTTCGATAACTCGTCCCACCAGCTCCAGATTCACAAAATTGGCCAGCCGGCCAAACACAAGCGCGAGCGCCCCGGGGATGATCACCATATCGGCCATATCCAAAAGCCGTATGCCATGCTTTTTGGCATAAACATATCCCACGGTCAGCGAGCCAATAAGTCCGCCATGAAACGACATGCCTCCTTTCCAAATCGCCACAATCTCCAGTGGGTGAGCAAGGTAGTACGGAAGATTGTAAAAAATCACATACCCCAACCGTCCGCCGACGACTACTCCAAGCAAAAACACCCAAAATATCACATCGTAAATCTGGTCTTTATTTTTAAAGACTGGGCGCTTTTGATTGAGTTTTTGCAAAATCAAAATACTCAAAACCAGCCCCACGCCATACGCGATTCCATACCAACGTACCGCAAGGGGGCCAAGGTGAAAAGCAATAGGGTCAATCATGAGGCCATTATTCCCTCACTCGTGACTGTTGTCCAGTTCGTCCTGTGCGCGGCCGCACAGCTTGTTGAGCATCAGTTTTCTTTTTTCTGGGTTCTTCGCCGACTTTAAACAAGAATTTAGCTTCGGGATTTGGCCCATTTTTTTCACCAGTAGGTCTAATCCATACAGACGTACCAATAGGGGCGACACTTCCAGCTCTTTCTATGGCAACATAATAAGCCCCCACACTAGTTCTTACTTCCAATTTTTTAAATGATCTTGTTGCTAAACCTATTGAAAAATGGTATAATAATAAGATAAATTTATGAGTCCTAACGTTCCGGAACAATTAGTCCGTGTAACCATGCTGCACGTGGCGGAAGAACTTCGCGTTGCTATTCGGGAGGCAACCAGGGAAACGCTTGCAGGGGCTGAATTGGGCAAAACTGATCTTCCGCGGGAAACAGCTGAGGCAGTAGCGGATGATATCCTCAGTTTGGCAAGACAAGGACGGTGGGATATTTCTGCTCAGATACGTGGAAGTGTGTTGGTTATTGGTCATCGTGGCGAACAGGAGGATCCTTTCAGGAGTCTTGGATATCAATAAACTTTCTTTTGCTATACTGGATCGTGATAGCTTTTTAAACATGCTCATTTTTGGAATTGAAACATCGTGCGATGAAACGGCGGCGGCGGTGGTCCGCAACGGCACTCATGTTCTCAGCAATGTGATTGCCAGCTCTGTCGATTTACATCAGGTAACGGGCGGAGTGGTGCCCGAGGTGGCGGCGCGGGAACATTTGAGGCAAATTTCACCCGTCGTCGATAAAGCGCTACGCGATGCCGGAGTCGATTGGTCCAAAATCGATGCGATTGCGGTCACGTTTGCTCCGGGGCTCATTGGCTCGCTGCTCGTGGGATTCAACACCGCGCAAACGCTCGCCTATCTATACAAAAAACCTTTCATACCCATCCATCACATTGCGGGGCATATTTACGCGAATTTTTTGGAACGGAAGGAAAAAATTGTTTTTCCAATTCTCGTTCTTACAGTTTCCGGCGGACACAATGAATTGATTCTGATGAAAGGTCATCATCAATTTAAAATACTAGGTGAAACGCTCGACGACGCGGCGGGGGAAGCGTTTGATAAAATCGCGCGCCTACTCGGTTTGGGTTATCCAGGCGGTTCGGCTATCGCCAAGCTCGCGGAAAAAGGAAATCCAAAAGCTTTTGATTTTCCGCGGGCGCACCTGAACAGCAAAAATCAGTTTAATTTTTCTTTTTCCGGTCTTAAAACGGCCGTCGCGCGGATGGTTAAGGAGTTGTGTCATTCCCGCGTAGGCGGGAATCTGAACCCAGATTCCCACTTTCGTGGGAATGACAATGTACTAGCCGATCTTTGCGCCAGTTTTCAGGAAGCCGTCGTTGAAGCGTTGGCCGATAAACTCATCGCCGCCAGCAAAAAATTCAAAGTCAAAGAAGTCCATTTGGCGGGCGGAGTTTCAGCCAATACCCGTCTCCGTCAGTTGGTTCGGGAGCGCTTGCCCAAAAACATGCCTCTCGTCACCCCTCAAAAACTCATTTACTGCACCGACAACGCGGCCATGATCGCCGGCGCGGCTTACTTTTTTACCTGCCTGCCGGTAGGCAGGAAAAAAATTCCGAAATCTATTGGGGTGATGGCTAATCACCCGCTAGATTTTTAATTTGACGTAGAAGGCTATTGCGTGTTAAAAAGAATCCTTAACTATTCCTCCCACATATGCGCACATCCGCATTTCCCACTATCGAAATTTTGTTTGCAGATGACAGAAAGCCAGACATTGTTGTTGCCCAAGCCTTTCGGGATGCCTTGGCAAGTGTTTTAGGCGAAAAGGCTCTTAGGAGTGGTGGTGATGACCCGGTGGATGAGCAATTATTATATTTGATGTCTATAAATGAAGGAAGGCACCGAGCCGAGTTGGCGCTCAGTAGTTTGACGGACGCTTTAGCTCGCATTGGAAAAGCTGCCTATGGATACACAACTGCTTATGCCGCATCTGTCAGAGATCTGAGAACCGCAGAACCATTATCGACATACGCCCCTGAAACCGAAGGCATCCATGATTTATGTGCGTTATTAGATCCGGTAAATGAAGTTCTGTTGGGGGAATCAGAGGCTAAAGTTGAGGCGATCCGTGATGCTTTAGAAATAGTTATGCAAGGAGAAGATGTTCAAAGGCATTTAGGAGAAAAAGCACAAGCAAATATTGAGGCACAATTAGCAGCATTGGATGACGACGGCAAAGGCAATGGTTCGGATAGAGGCAAGAGCGCTAAAGCAAGAAGAGCAGATGATCAAATGAGAAGTCGTGGAGGATGGAGGCAAAGTTCACAGCGCTAAGCAAATTAGTGAGAGCTTGTAACGTTCAGGTATAATACCCGCATGAAACAGGCGGATTTTCTTGTCATCGGCACTGG
>JAZDOH010000047.1:0-3914 GCA_043798815.1 Candidatus Peregrinibacteria bacterium
GTGGAACACCCCAAATCATTGCTTCCCGTGGTGGAGCTCATCGAGATTTTTTCCATCGCCAAAACGCAAATCCATCAGGCGTTCATCCCCCAATTGCCCGTTGAAATGGCGATTTTAAAAGCCTGCGGCCTGCAAACAGAATTCGTTTTAGAAAAAGCACCAGCCAAAGTGATCAAGGCGAAAGAGAAGGCAGAAGAGAAAGAGGAAGAGGAAAAAAAAGAAGAAGTGTCCGCCGCCGACCTGGATTTGGAACGAATCCGGCAAGATTGGCCAAAAGTGATGCAAGCCATCGCCACCCCATTCATTCGCGTGTCGTTCGCGGACGCTGAACCAGTGAAGTTTGAAAAAGGGGAGCTGTACCTGAGCTTTAAAGCCCGCTCCCTCATGGAAAAAATCGAAAACAAGGTGAATCAGGCGCAGGTGCAAAGCGCGTTCCAAACGGTTTTCCATCAAAAGATCAAACTCAAATTCGACCTCAAAAAGCTCAACCTTAAACCCGTGGCGGAAGGAGCCGAAAAATCCTCGCCGGGGTTGATGGAAATGGCCAAAGAAGTCTTTGGAGGATGAAAAACAATCTTCGAAAACGTCTGGCGATTCTCCGAACAGAGCTTTCTCCGGTGAAACGGAAAGAAAAAGACAATGCCATTGCCCAAAAAATCGAATCCCTCAAAGCGTTTCAAACTTCCCGTAACGTTCTTTTTTACTACAGCGTCAAAGGGGAAGTGGATACGTTGAATCTGATCCAACGTTACCTTGGCAAAAAAACCATTTACCTGCCCGTGATCCGGAATGATGAGGAATTCCACGCCATTGAACTTCACGATTTTCAGGAACTCAAAAAAGGCCTCAAGGGAATTCCGGAACCGACGGGAAAAAATGAAGCGAAAAGCCTCGATCTCATTTTGATTCCGGGAGTGGCTTTTGATCCGCAGGGGCATCGAATCGGCACGGGAAAAGGGTATTACGACCGCTTTTTAAAGCGATATTCGGATGCCTTGAAGGTGGGATTGGCCTACCGGGAACAAATCGTTGAAAACTGTCCGCAAGATCCGTATGATGTGGCCATGGATCTCATCGTCACCGATGAGCGGCTTTATCTCATTAACCAGCCCTCCCCATGAACTCATATCTTTTCCTTAAAAAGCAAGATTCCCCGGTTTATAAAGCCTTGTTGGGTGAAATGAAGCGCCAAAGCGAGGGCATGGAGCTCATCGCGTCAGAAAATTACGTTTCTCCGGCGGTGCTCGAAGCGCTGGGAAGCGTTTTTACCAATAAATATTCCGAGGGGTATCCGGGACGGCGTTATTATGGCGGCCAAACTTACACCGATGTGGTGGAAAATCTGGCGATTGAACGAGCGAAAAAATTATTCAAAGCCGAACACGTGAATGTCCAACCCCTTTCCGGAGCTCCGGCAAATGTGGCGGTGTATTCGGGATTGCTCCAACCGGGAGACGCGATTTTAGGCATGGATTTATCTCACGGAGGGCATTTGACGCATGGTCATCCCGTCACGTACATGGCGCACCTGTACCGCTTCATCCGCTACAAAATGAAGGATGTGGAAACGGGTGAAATTGATTTTGATGAGCTTCGGGAAGTGGCCAAACGCGAAAACCCAAAACTCATTTTGGCCGGTTTTTCCGCTTACCCACGGGAACTGGATTACGCAAAGTTCAAAGCCATCGCCGATGAAGTGGGCGCCCTCACGATGATGGATATGGCCCACATCGCGGGACTGATCGCGGGAAAACAGCTTAAAAACCCGGTGGAATTTGGATTTGATGTGGTCACCACTACCACGCACAAAACGCTCCGTGGCCCCCGGGGCGGCATGATTTTATGCAAAAAGGAATTCGCGGAACGCATCGACAAAGCCGTGTTTCCGGGCCTGCAGGGCGGTCCTCACATGAACAACATCGCCGCCAAGGCCGTGGCGTTCGGCGAGGCACTCAAACCTTCCTTTAAGGTGTACGCCCGTCAGGTGATCAAAAACGCCAAATGTCTGGCGGAAGAACTGATGAATCAGGGGTGCCGCCTCATCACCAACGGAACGGACAACCACATGATGCTGATGGACACCATGACCTCCTTCGGCAAACCGGGACATGAAGTGGAAACAGTGTTGGATGAAATCGGCATCACGCTCAATAAAAACATGATCGCCGACGACACGCGTTCCCCCCGCGACCCGTCCGGCGTACGCTTGGGAACTCCCGCCATCACCACCCGCGGCATGAAGGAGCCGGAAATGAAGCTCATTGCCGGTTGGATGGTTCAGGCGGCACGGCAAAACCAGCCTTCCGTCCTGGCCAAGCTCAAAAAAGAGGTGAAAGCTCTTTGCTTGCGCTTCCCTGTTCCGGGCATTAAAATCTAAGACCTATTATTTTAATTCCATTTTCCCATGTTTAAAAAAATTCTATTTGCCGTGCTTGTGAGCGTCAGCCTGCTTAGCGCTCATGCATCCGCTTATGTGGACGTTCCTTCCACTTCTCCGTACTACAACGGCGTGGAATATTTGCGCCGGGCCGGAGTGCTTTCAGACAAGACGGAATATTTTAAGCCGGATCTCGTGATCTCCCGGGCGGAATTCATCCGTTACCTGGTCCAATTCAACAATCGCGAATTTGTTCCCAAGCCCACCGCCAAACTGCCGTTTGAAGACGTGACCTCCAATGGTTGGTACGCGTCGTATTTTGAAGAGGCCATTAATTTAGGCATTTTGACAGATCGTGAAAAGAAAGTGCGCCCCTACGATAAATTGCGCATGACGGAAGCCCTGGAACTCGTTTTCCACAGCCGCAGTATTCCCATTCCCAAGGTGTACAAGGGGGAGATTCCTTACCAAGACGTCAAACGAAATTCTCAATACGGCCCCCTGGTGATGCGGGCGCTTCAACTACAAATCGTCAAACCTCAAAGCGAACAAACCTTCGGCTTGTTCAAACGGCTGACAAAAGCGCAGGCCGTTGACCTCATTTATCAAATGGAACAAATCACCGTGGCTCCGCCCACCTTTGTGGAAGAGCCGACGATTCAAAAAAAGGGAGCGGCGGATTTTTCCCTGAGCAAAATCGAGACGAGCTGGAAACTATTGAACAAAAATTACTACGATCCGGAAAAACTGGATCCAAAAAAACAGGGTGACGCCGCGCTCAAGTCCATGATGGAAAGCTTGGGGGATCCGTATTCGGTGTATCTGGATGAAGATGCGAGCGCTTCATTTTCGGATGACCTGGATGGGGAAATCGAAGGAATCGGAGCCATGGTGGGATTCAATGACCTAAAAGAACTTTCCATCATTGCTCCATTGGCCGATTCTCCTGCCGCAAAAGCGGGATTAAAATCCGGGGACGTCATTCGTTTGGTTGGAGGTGTGGACGTGAAAGGGATGCCGCTCGAAAAAGCGGTGGCTCTCATAAAAGGCCCCAAAGGAACGTCCGTCATCCTGAACATTGAACGAAATGGAACCCCCATGGAATTCAACATCACTAGGGCGGCCATCACCATTAAATCCATCGAATCGGAACTCAAAAACGGCAACATTCTGTACATTCACCTTTTCCAGTTCAGCCAAACCGCGCCACAAGAGTTTCTCGAACGGGTGCAACAGCTCAAAACCAATCCGCAAATCAAAGGAATCATTCTGGATTTACGCGACGATCCGGGAGGGCTTTTGGATGTCGCCCTGGCGATTCTGAATCACTTTTTAAAACCCGAATCGGCGGCCGTTCAGGTGCAATACAATTCGTTCAAATACACTCAATACGCCACGGGAAATGGCAATCTTGCCAGCTATCCGCTCGTGACCCTCATCAACAAGGGGAGCGCTTCCGCTTCGGAAATCGTGGCCGGAGCGCTGAAAGACTACGGCATCGGTAAAGTGATGGGGGAAACCAGCTTTGGCAAAGGCA
>JAZDOH010000061.1:0-6054 GCA_043798815.1 Candidatus Peregrinibacteria bacterium
AAAGAATTTGTTTTTTTCTTAATGGGTATTCTTGACCAGGTGATGCTGGGCAATCCTTGAGAGCTTCCTTGAGTGAAATGGTATAATTTTTTTCCTTTGGGAAAAGAAAAGGTAAATCTAAATCTTTTCTGATTGCCAATATGATCAATCTTTCTCTTTTTTGAGGAACATCCAAATATTGTGAACGTAGGATCCTATAAGTTACCACATATCCTAATTCTTCAAGGGTGCTAATCATAGCTTGGAGGGTTTTTCCATCGTCGTGCCTGAGAAGCCCTCTGACATTTTCACCTAGTGCTATTTTAGGTTGCACCTCCTTCACACAACGTGCGAATTCAAAAAATAATGTACCTCGCGTATCTTCAAAACCCATTTTCTTTCCTGCGTAACTGAAAGCTTGGCAAGGAAAACCGCCTTCAACAATATCTGCCTTAAAATTTTCAAAATTCACATTAGAAACATCTGTATTTGTGACTTTCCACCTAGGTCGGTTTTTTTTAAGGGTTTTGATGCAGTCGCCATTGATTTCAACGTGTAAGATATTTTTTAATCCAGCATTTTCCAGTCCTAAAGCGGTACCACCAGCTCCGGTAAATAATTCAATGACAGTATAATTTGTTTTAATTTTCGATCTTAAGATTCTATAATTATTTTCAAGCGATGTGCCGAAAAATTTATCATGCGCCCGTTCGATTTCTTCCATATTAAACAACCTATAATTTCTATCGGATCTATGTACTTTAATAAGCCCCTTTTTATCCCACCTCCTAATTGTATCGGAGGAAACTTTTAGAAATTTTGCAGCATCACTAACAGTAACATAAGTGCTCATAAATTTATTGTTAGGCTTTTAATGTTTTTAATATAACGAATAACCTTTGCATTATGCAAGGGTTACTTAGAAGAAATTTAGTTGTTTTTTTTAATCAAATGCCTTATGGAATAACTCAAGAAAATCACTCTTAAATTTATCACTCAGTGCAATGCCTTTGATATCTTTTATAACTTTAGGCAATATTAAATATAAATTTTTGAGCGCATTTTTATCTCCACTAGCCAAACTATAAAATGTTTTACCATCTATTACCCTGATCCTTTCGTTAACTGGCCTCCTAGCTTTATTTTTGTGGTCTGACGGCACGAAAGGCTTGTCATATGTTTTTTTATTTTGTGGAATTATTTCAACATAATAACTTATCCAACCCTTATTTCGCATGCTTAGTACAGATTCAAGGTCATCATAAATTTCAATTTTATGGTTGCCTTTCGTTGTATTGTATTTATTTTTGATTTCAGCAACGATTTTTCTCTTTTTATTCTCAACATCAACGATCTGTCCGCGGCCTAGATTTTCCCACCCCTTCATGCTTCCAAGAACACACTGATGGAAATCGCCGATACAATTCTGCATGGTTTTTTGTATTTGCCTTGCATTTTCTTGTTTAAGCCAATCTTTGAGCGATATTCCTTGGGTAGCCGCATCAAAAAATGCGCTAAAAGGATCTATTACATTGCTGTATAAACCCTTTCCAGCGATACCAGAAACCATTTCTATTTTATCAAGAATAGAAGCTGTTTCTTTTATGAGTTTAGCGTCCTCTATATATGGTAAATACATTTTGTGATAAATTAAAAAAATTAAGCTTTCACCCCCCACAACACTTCTTATACTTCTTCCCACTGCCACAAGGGCACGGGTCGTTACGGCCAACGGTTGGGCCGACGGGGGCTGGAGTGGGGGGGTTGGCGGAAATTCGTCCGGCGACGGCGGATTGGGCGGAGGGGCGGGTAAGGCCGCTGGTGGCGAGGCTGCCTTCGATGTCGGCGGCGTTGGTGGCGAGTTTGGAGGGATCCACTTCAGATTTCGCGGCAAGGATCCCGGCGGGGGCTTCCACGCGGATCTGAATTTTAAAGAGGGTGTTCACGATGTTGTGCTGGATAGCAACCAGAATTTGTTTGAACATCAGGAACGCTTCGCGCTTGTATTCGATGAGCGGATCCCACTGACCGTAGCCGCGCAGGGCGACGCTTTCACGCAGTTGGGTCATCTGGTCGATGTGTTCCATCCACAGCGTGTCCACCACGTGAAGCGATACGCGTTTTTCCGCCTCCCGTAGAATCGCCGGGTCGGTGAGGGCTTTTTCTTTGGCGGCGTATTCCGAATGGAGAGAGTTTTGGAGCGTCTCCGCCATCACGTCCGAATTGTCCAGTTTTTCAATGTCGGCCGCGGTGAGTTTGTGGGAATCGTGCGGAAGAAGCGCGTTGATGCCGTTCACAATTTCCTCAAAGTTCCATTCGCTGGGGATTTCGGATTGAGTGTGAAGCAGGACGAGTTCTTTGGCTTCCGCGGTCATCATTTCAAGAATTTCCGGTTTCAGGTCGGGCTGTTCCAAAATCTTGAGGCGGCGCGCGTAAATGATTTCGCGGTGTTTGTTCATCACGTCGTCGTATTCCAGAACGTGTTTACGCATGTCAAAATGATGGCCTTCCACCCGTTTTTGCGCGTGCTCGATGCTTCTCGTAATCATGGCGTTTTCGATCGGCATGTCTTCGGGAACGCCCAGTTTTTCCATGAGGGATTTGATCCGATCGGAACCGAAGAGGCGCATCAAGCTATCGTCCATCGAAGCATAAAAACGACTTAGCCCCGGGTCTCCCTGGCGGCCGGAACGGCCGCGAAGCTGATTGTCGATGCGTCGGGATTCATGTCGCTCAGTACCGATCACGGCCAATCCTCCGAGTTCCTGCACACCGAGCCCGAGCTTGATGTCGGTTCCGCGGCCTGCCATGTTGGTGGCGATGGTCACGGCTCCTTTGGCGCCGGCTTTGGCGATGATTTCCGCTTCTTTTTCATGGAATTTGGCGTTGAGCACCTGGTGGGGGATGCCTTCTTTTTCGAGTTTTTTGGAAAGCATTTCCGAGGTTTCCACGGAAATCGTACCCACCAGCGCCGGCTGGCCCTTGAGGTACAAGGAGCGGATTTCTTCCGTGATCGCCGTGAACTTCCCCCGGCTATTCCTAAAAATAAGATCGGATTTGTCCTGCCGGGTCACGGGTTTGTGCGTGGGGATCACAATCGTTTCCAATCCGTAAATTTTGTAAAACTCTTCTTCCTCCGTCTTGGCCGTTCCCGTCATGCCGGAAAGCTTTTTATAGAGGCGGAAATAATTCTGGAAGGTGATGGTGGCGAGCGTCCGGCTTTCACGCTTCACTTCCACCCCTTCCTTTGCTTCGATTGCCTGGTGCAGGCCGTCGGAATAGCGGCGGCCGGGCATCAGCCGTCCCGTGAACTCGTCGACGATGAGAATCTCGCCTTCTTTCACCACGTAATCGATGTCGCGTTTAAAAATACCCTGAGCTTTCAGAGCTTGTTCGATGTGATGCACCTCCATGAATCCCGCGTCGGTGTAAATGTTTTCCACACCGAGCAATTGTTCCATTTTGGCGATGCCGGCCTCGGTGAGCGTGGCGGCGCGTGCCTTTTCGTCGATGGCGTAATGGACTTCCGGTTCCAGCTGGCGCACCAGACTGGAGTACTGCATGTATTTTTGGGTGGATTCTTCGGCGGCCGCGGAAATGATGAGCGGCGTGCGGGCTTCGTCGATGAGAATCGAGTCCACTTCGTCCACGATGGAGTACGAGAGCGCCCGCTGAACCCGATGCTCCAGCCGCGTGGCCATGTTGTCGCGGAGGTAGTCGAACCCGAATTCATTGTTCGTTCCGTACGTGATGTCGGCCGCGTACGCTGTGCGCCGCTCTTCGGGGGAAATCCCGTGCACGATCACGCCGACCTTGAGTCCCAAATACGAGTAAATCACGCCCATCCAGGTGGAGTCGCGTTTGGCCAGGTAATCATTCACGGTAACCAGATGCGCCCCTTTTCCGGCGAGGGCGTTCAGGTACAGTGGAAGGGCGGCCACAAGCGTTTTCCCTTCTCCGGTTTTCATTTCCGAGATTTTTCCCTGATGCAGCACGATGCCGCCGACCAACTGGCAATCAAAAGGCACCATGTCCCATTTGTATTCTTCTTTTCCTAATTTATAAGTCATTCCGAGAAGTCTTCGGCAGGCGTTTTTGACCACGGCAAACGCCTCCACCAACAAATCATCCACCGACTCTCCTTGGGCGATTCGCTCTCTGAATTCCGCGGTTTTGGCTTTGAGCGCCTCTTCCGATAACGCTTGATATTCTTCCTCTTTTCGATTGATGGCAACGACAAGTGGCTGGATTTTTTTAAGAGCCTTCGCATTCGGATCGCCGATGATTTTGTTGATGAGTTGGGTTAACACTTTTTGCAGTATAGCTCTCTTGCCACTCGATTGACAATCCGAAGGCGATGCGAGTAACATGAACCCGTTATTTTTTAAGCCCAGGTTACCTATGATGTACTATCACCGACGACCTCCGGAACGACGCGCACGCGAATACTTCATGCCGTTTTTCATGATCATCATGCTGGCCGTGATTGCGGTTTTCGGCTGGAGGATTTTAAATTCGCTCCTGGTTCGGGACAACCAGTCCACGACGAACGAGCGGGTGTTTTTGACCATTGAAGGCGGAAACGTGGAGGCCATGGCCGCCGATTCCACTCAATGGCAGGGCGTTCCCGACAAAATCTATTTGTACCGCGGAGAAAAACTCAAAACCGGCGGAGATGGCCGAGCCACCCTCACGTTTTGGAATGAGAGCCTCATTCGTCTCAACCACGAATCCGAACTTCGTTTACAAACCCTCAAACGCCAGGCGGAAACCGATGCGGTTGAAGCGGAGCTGACCAAAGGAAATGTCTGGGTTAACGTGAAGGCAATGGCCAACGCGGATTCCAGCTTTTTATTGAACACACCATTATTATCGGTGAACACCCGCGAAGGGGTTTACGCGATTTCCGACCCTGGAACGGTGTATATGATCGATGGTAGCGCCACCATCAATGTAAAGAAAGATGGCGAAACGCTTCGCAGTTATACGCTGGGCGTGGGTCAGCAATTCGTGGTGGATGAGGAAATGATCACCAAATTGGCCGGCCAAGAATCTCCCGAATTGATTTTTGCCATTGCCGACGCGTTCAAAGAATCCGATTGGTATCGCTGGAACCGCGACAAAGAAGGAGTCATGGCGGATTTCGGGGTGGATAAAACCCCGACAACCGACGTGATGACGGGAACGGAAACTGAAACGGGAACCACCGAAAATCCAACCGCCACCGATTTGGCAACCCCCCCAGTCACTTCACCTTCCTCGGTTGCAACCGGTGACGATCCCGCGGCTCCTGTGATAACGGAGCCTGGAAAAAACGGCGAAACCGTGACGCTCAACAACACCGAGGCGATCATCACCGGCACGGTGAGCGCCGACACTGCGGCGGTGATCGCGGATGATTATCAATTGCAGCAATACCAAGCGGGCAGCCGCGCCTTCCGCTACGTAGCCAAAGTCAGCTACGGGAATTTGAAAGTAGGGGAGAATAAATTCAAAATTTACGCCAAAAACGCCGCGGGCGATCTGAGCGAACCAGCTACCATTACCTTGGTGCTCACGCAGGCGGTGCTCGACGCGCATCCGGAAACTCAAGCCGAATCTTCTCCATCGGCTTCCTCTCCTCAAAGCACGGGCGGAGTCCGGATTACGGCACCGAACAACGGCGAAGACTTTACCACCTCGGAAACCAAATTCGACATCAGCGGCGTGGTGCCCGCGACCACCGCCAAAGTGGTTGTGAATGATTACGCTTTGTCCCGCTACGAACCCGGAAGCACCCATTGGACCTATCGGGCTTACAGTTCCATGGGAAGTCTTAAGATCGGTCAAAAAAACGCCTACGTGGTCATCGCTTACGACGCCGAGGACAAGGAGCTTGGCCGGGACTCCATCACCATCGACGTGGAAAGCCAGGGCGCTCCGGAAATCATCATTCCCACCAACCGGACTTCTTACATGACCAATCTCGATGAGCTCGTCATCGGCGGCACCGTGGGCAAATGGGTGCAGGAAGTGGTCGTGAACGATGAAAAACTCCTGAACTACATTCCAGGCTCCGAAAAATGGAACCGCACC
>JAZDOH010000088.1:0-4512 GCA_043798815.1 Candidatus Peregrinibacteria bacterium
CTGGAAAAAGCTGTTGCCCATGCCGCTCGATCTTCCGATCGTGATGACTCCTGAGCTGTACCGGCAAACCTTTTTCCAATCCGCGTCGGATGACCTCATCCTCGATGACAAGATTTACGGCATGCCTTTGTCCATCGACAACCTGGCGGTTTTTTACAACAAACAAGTGTTCCGCGATCTGCTCGCCACCACCGATCATCCAGGGTTGCTGTGGGAAGAAATCAAAGACCAAGTGTTCCAACTGACCAAGCGCGACAACTCTCCTGAACGATTCGGTCTTTCCGGTATCGCGCTCGGACGTTCTGACAACATATCAAGCGCCGTCGATATTCTGTACGCGCTGATGATTGAATTCGGGACGCAGTTTTATGACGACAAAGAGGAGCGGGCCACCTTTGCCGATACTCAGACGGGTGCCGTGTCTAAACCCGGCGTGGCGGCTCTGGAGCTCTTTACCAGTTTCGCGTTGCCCAGCTACAAGCATTACAGTTGGAATGAAACGATGACGGGGCGTGATCCGGAATCCAAAGACATCGGCGCGTTTGTCCGTGGTAAGGTGGCCATGGTCATTGGTTACCCATATTTGTATAGCGTCATCGACCAACTCATCCAATCCCAACAAAAACTGGGGCTGGATCACATGGATCTTAAAAATGTGGGCATCGCCCCCCTTCCCCAACTCGTGAGCCCCGATCAGTCGTCACATCGGGACACCTTGGCCAGTTACTTCCCTCTCGTCGTCGCGCGGACCAGCGACTTGTCCAAAGAATCCTGGAGCTTTGTCCAATTCATCACCAGCGCCGACCCTGCCCAGACCTATTACAAAAAAACCCATCGTCCCACGGCTCGCAAAGATCTTGTGACCGAACAGCAAACCGACGCGACTTTTGGCGCCTTTGCTTTCCAAGCCCCTTTTGCCAAAACCTTCCGAATCTATGACGCGGAAGCTTATGCCGAAGTTTTTGAAGATGCCATCCAGTCCGTCGTCAAAAACCTCGCCACTCCCGAACAAGCCATGACGGAAGCCCAACAAAAAATCACCTGTGTGATCCGCAAACAAAAGAAACTGCTGAGCGGAGATGAGGATTGCGGGATCTAAGCTCCACCTGTTTTGGTTTTTGAGTTAATATGGTGATCGTGATTTGTTTACTCCAAACTCTTTTCGGCGTTTTCCTGTTCGTTTTTCCTTTTTCGCTTAGGTTTTTAGTTTATGAGCAGAACGCGTATCGATTTGGGCATTTTAGTCCGTGGGTGAGCGAGTTTGTGTATCTTCCCGAACTTTTGCTCGTGGTTACGTTTGGGCTGTGGGCCTATGAGAAACGGGGGAGATTCCTCGCTTCGCTTCGCTCGCTCGGAATGACAAAGGGGGCGCTCTTCATAACACTCATCACCATCTTCCTTGTCAATGCGTTCCTTATTACAGTTTGGCAGGGGGATTGGGTGCTGGGGTTGTTTTTTGTGTGGAGGGTGCTGGAAATTGTGATGTTGGCTTTGCTCATCACTCATGCCGTGATGAAACCACAAGCAATGGTCAAAATTTTATTGGGTGGGGCGGTGTTTCAAATCGCTCTCATGCTCATGCAGTGGAAACTCAATCACTCCGTCGGATTGGAATGGTTTGGTGAGCCGATGATTGGTCCGGACGTTTTGAATGTCGCCAAAATTGATTTGCCAAACGGGCTTAAACAAATACGGCCTTACGGCACCTTTCTGCATCCCAATATTCTCGCCAGCTACTTACTCGTCATCTTGTTCTGCGCGCTGGATTATTTAAAAGCCACCCAGAAAATTCCCTGGCTCATCATCCTTGGGTTCGGCATTTACTTCACTCAAAGTCTCGCGGGATTTGGAGTGGCGGTGATGGCGCTGGGGTTGTGGATTCTCTTTTCGGTTCTCCGGCATCCCGTGTTGCGGCGCGGGCTCGCGGGAGTCGGCCTGGTGATGCTAATTCTCGTCAACGTCTGGTTCTTTTTGAACAGTGACCGGGTCACTTTGAATTTGACTTCTTTCCAGCAGCGCCTGGAGCAAAATGTCATCAGCGCGGACATGACTCGCGCTCATCCGCTCGGTGTGGGCGTGCGGAATTTTACGCTGGAAATGGAACAATTTTCCGACCGCAAGCTCCAGCCATGGGAATTCCAGCCGGTTCACAATACCTACTTTCTCATCCTCAGTGAAGTGGGGGTGCAGGGGCTTTTACTGCTAACCCTGCTCATTGGCGCAACATTCTATTTTTGGCGGCATGGGAAAGCGATTCCACTCATCTCACTATTACTCCTTGCCCCCTTCGATCATTTTTTGTGGGACAGTTTTGCCGGGATGATGCTGGTGGGGCTTGCCGTTGGATTTTTTGCGCTCCATAATAGGACTTCAGACATCACATGAAATCCGTTTATTACACCGAAACACCATTGGCCACGATACAATTGGGTGCCAACTTGGGGCGCACTCTTAAGGTGGGTGATATTGTGCTCCTTTTTGGTGATTTGGGCGCGGGGAAAACTCACTTTACCAAAGGCATTGCCGAGGGACTTGGCATCACGCGGCTGGTAAAAAGCCCGACGTTTACGTACGTCAATAATTACCCAACTCCAAAAGCCACTCTGCATCATTATGATTTGTACCGGATGGAAAAGAACGCCGATCTTTCGTCACTCGGTTACGAAGAAACCCTGCATGATCCTCGCGCAATTAATGTGGTCGAATGGGCGGACCGAATGGGCAATCGCCTGCCTTCCCGTTACATTCGTGTGGATATTGTGGCGGAAGAAAATACCCGTAGCATCGCGATTGATTTCATCTATCCCACACGGCTCCGAGCTGAAACGGTCGAATCGTATTGGGAAGAATGGGCTACTCCTCTCCACGTTCGTGAGCATTGCAAACAGGTGGCGAACGTTGGTCAAAAGGTGGCGGAAGCGTATATCCACGAACTCCAAATCATCGATCTCAATCTCGTGGTCACATCCTGTTTACTCCATGACATGGCTCGCGTGTGTGATTTCCGTGAGCTCGACCGATCCAAATTTCCCGAAACAGTCACCGATGCAAAATGGGCGAAATGGCTGGAGCTTCGCGAAAAGTACAAAGGCCGTCATCATGGAGACATCGCGTATGATGCCCTGATTGCGCGAGGGTTTACTGAGACTGCTGAAGTCATCCGATTGCACAAATCCATCAACCTTGTCGAGGAAACAGATACTTATGACAGCTTGGAAAAAAAGATTGTGTATTACGCGGATAAGCGCGTCATGCACGGGACAATCGTATCACTCGCGCGGCGTTTAAAAGACGGCAAGGAACGGCATGGCAAATACGATACCCCGGAACAGCGCAAGGTTTTTGATGATGTGGAAAAACACACTTATTCCCTGGAGAAAGAATTGTTTGAAAGCTTGGAACTTAGCCCGAGCGATCTAGTTTAACCATTCTCTTCTTCATCCGCTGTTTTGGGTTCCACCTCTTTGTCTCCGCCCAAATCGGTGCCGGCGTTCAGCGCGTCCACGCCGTAGTAGCGGAGAAAATTGTCGTAAATAAGTTCCGTAAGGCCGCCCACCATTTGCAAAATCAGCCACACCACGGGCATGGCGATGAAAGTGAAGGCGGTTGCCGAAACGTCCAACGCAAGTAACATCAAGGCGAATCCAAAGCTCACAAAAATCCCCAGGGCGGTGCTGTAAATGCCCATGAGCGAGTATTCATATCCTGCCAGAACTTCCATAATCAATGCCGAAACATAAGCGCTCAACAAAAAGTGCGCCGCGGCCACACCGGTGGCTGCCCCCACGCTCATTCCCAAAAAGTACAGAGGGATGGTGAGAAAGAAAAGAATCAGGTTGAACAAAAACACGTGGGTGATGATGGTTTTGCGCCGGGCGTATTTAGAATTGTCTAAAAAGGTCACCATTATGGCGGTGATGGTGTTGGCGGTGAGCGTGCCCACGAAGGCCATGAGGATCATCACAAAAACCGAAATCGTAGAGGAGTCTCCACGAGGGACCAGGGTGATCAGAATGAAGTAAACCACGAATAACGCCAGCGTACCCGCCACGCCACCCGTGAGTCCGCTTAGCAGACGGAGCATGAAGAGAACGAATGTTAAAGATCTTTTTTCCATTTTTATATCATTCATATTTTTTACTTTATTATTTTTTTGGATGTCCCGCTCATCATAACACAGGATTTTGAATTGAAAATATTTATTTGAAAACACTCTTGACATTTTAGCAACTGTTGGTTATTCTGATTTCTTCCCATAACACCCCTTCATGCAACTTCGTAACGCCTTTACGAGGGTTGCCCGCCCCGTTACCATCATTCTGCTTGTTACCCTGATTTTGGGCAACATTTCTTCCGCGTATGCTGCCGGTAACGTCATTCGCGGCGAACCTAAATTTTACTACTTCCTCACTGATAATCTTGGCAACATCACCACCACACTGGATGCAGAGGGTAATATTGTGGAACAAAATGATTACCTGCCCTTCGGGGATGAACGGGTAAGTGAACAGG
>JAZDOH010000108.1:0-4890 GCA_043798815.1 Candidatus Peregrinibacteria bacterium
GAAGAAGCCGCCAAGGTCATTGAGGCTCTCAATGGCAAAGATCTCGATGGTCGCACGGTTCGCGTTAGCGAAGCCCGACCCATGGAGGATCGTCCCCCTCGCCGCAATTTTGGCGGAGGCGGCGGACGACGCTTTGAGTAACATCAACCTTACTCCTTCCACTACCCCTGGCAGTCCTTTGATTGCTGGGGGTAGTTTGTGATAGTGTGGGATTATATTAGTCTTAAGCCCTCCATCATGGCACAAAAAGTCAATATTTCTCAGCGCCTGATGTCTATGCCGGTTTCTTCCATTCGTAAACTCACGCCTTTTGTGAATCCTCTTCGCGAACAGGGAATTAAGATTTATCACCTCAATATTGGCGACCCGGATGTAAAAACACCGGAAGTCATGCTCAATGTCCTCAGAAACTGGTCCGAAAATCCCATTCGTTATGCCCATCCGTGGGGAGCTGTCAAATTTTTAGATGCGCTTCTCGCTTATTATTTCAAACTCGGCTACTCATGGCTCAAGCAAGGCGATCTTATGGCGACACAAGGAGGGTCTGAGGCTCTGGTCATGTCCTTTCTTGGCATTGCAGATCATGGCGACGAAATCCTCACCTTTGAACCCTTTTACAGCAATTACGCGGTGTGCGCGGCAATCACGGGAAATAAACTTGTTGCTGTTCCCACTTCAATTCAAACAGGTTTTCATTTACCAGATGAAAAAACAATCGAGTCTTACATCACACCAAAAACACGAGCCATCCTTTTTTGCAGCCCTTGCAATCCCACGGGCGCCATTTATTCCAAAAAAGAAACGGAATCACTCGTACGATTAGCCAAAAAGCACAATTTGTTTTTATTGTCCGATGAAGTTTATCGGGAATACACGTTTGACGCTAAAACTCCCGCCATTTCCCTCCTAGATTACATGCAGGACATTCCGGAACAGGCGATCGTGCTCGATAGCTTATCCAAGCGCTATAGTTTGTGCGGCGCCCGAGTGGGGAATCTTGTTACCATGAACCATGAGTTGATGAAAGGATTTCATAAGATAGCCCAATCGCGTCTTTCTGGTAGTCTCATTTCTCAGTTTATGGGTGCTCAACTTCTCGAAGTTCCCGACTCGTACACGGAAGAAGTGGTTGAAGAATATCGGCATCGTCGGGATATTCTCGTAGAAGGCCTTCTAAAAGTTCCCGGTGTTACCACTTATAAACCCGAAGGCGCTTTTTACCTCATGGTTGCTTTGCCAGTGGACGACGCAGATGATTTTTGCCAATGGCTTCTTACTGATTTTCACCCAAATAAAGAAACCGTCATGCTTGCTCCAGGCTCCGGCTTTTATGGCACTTTGGGTGCGGGGAAAAACGAAGTGCGCATTGCTTATGTGCTCGAAGAAAAAGCTCTTCGCCGCGCATTAGAGATTTTGAAAGAAGGATTAAAAGAATACAACAAAAAACACGAGCTACCCCAAACTCTTCCGTAACCAAGCGGCCTTCTCGAGCTCGTCGCTAAAGTCCTCTTTTTCTTTGCTGTGCAGGTAAATAGAGGAGACGAGATTGCGGTGAATGAAGTGTTTTGTTTTGAGCGGCCCCATTTTTACGCCCAAATAATTCTCCATTTCCTGCACGTCCATTTCCACGTCCTTAAACGCCGGGAATTGTTTGGCGAGCATGGCTAAATTTTCCTTATTCAAATACTTTCCGGCATGCACAAAGTCGGCGCGTAGGTTCTTGTAATGTTTTTCGATGGTTTTTAGTTTTCCGGCGCGCTTCGCGTCCCTAATCCCCCGCCCCGAACCAATGAACTCCGGCGGAACGCCGAGGGAATACATGGCGGAGGTGAACGAAATGGCACGAGGCAACCTCACTTTCCCTACTCCGCGACTGTATCCAAACAATCCAATATGCAACATGCGCTCCCGTCGCCCAGGCACATGGCGCGCCACCTCGTTGATCAGCTTGGCGGTGCTCTCAATGGTTTTTCTGTAATAACCACCCAATGTTCGATTCACCCATTGCACATCCTCAATTTCCCTCTTAGTCAGCGGAGTGAATTGGAGTTTAGGCAGACGCGTTTCGATCAGTCGGATGGCCTTTTTAACCTCCGCGAGCGGATAATCGTAGCGAAAAGCCGACTGAATGGTTATCGTCCGCACGCCCGCATACTCATCAATCGTTTCCGCGATCGTATCCGGGTTCACCCCTCCCCGGAATGGCAAACACCCTGGCCCAATGATCGGGTACATGGGAACTTCGTACTTTTTCTCAATTTCTCCAAACCGATGCAGAGCCACCTTATTACTCAGAACGGCCGGAATCAGCCCCGCATTCAACGCTGGATCACTCCGGGCCATAAAGGGCCGTAAGTAGGCTGGCCGCTCACCAAAGAGCTTCATGCACCCCTCAATGTAGTCCTCCAACACCTTATCCGCGCCGCACAAATCCTCCACCCCCTCGAATAATGGAATCACATGGAACTCATGCTGGTTCTTGCGCTGGGTTCGGAACGCCTGCCGTTTGAATTCTTCCACCTCATGAAACGTTTTTTTAACTTGCAGGAGTTGTTTCGCGTTTTTAGTCATGGGTAAAATCACCTCAAACACAGGCGGCGCGTGCATTTTTAGCTCATGTGCCAAATCATCCGCCGTGAGTATTGCCATGTACGCCCGTGCCAGCCGAAATCCACTCTCCTCGTCGATATTGGGGATGCGGAAAGTCAAAAACACATCGCGCCCCAACGCATGTTTTTTAAAAAAGGGATGATATTTTTGAAACAACTTCTCTACTACCGCTTCATCTACAAATTTTCCCTCCCAATCCCACATGTATTCGGTGCACTTGAGCTCTCCAAAACACCGATAACACTCTTCGATTTCATCCAGCGTATTCACAAATTTTTTCCCCAAAAAATAAGCCTCTTTGGCATTATCCGGGTGTTGAGTTGCCATAGTGGCTGGAATTTTACGATTCATTGGGTATAGTTAACGCGGAGCTATTTTATCACACATGAAATTTTTTCGCCGCAAAGTTATAAAGGGCACTCAGTTGGGTCGCAAACTCGGTTTTCCCACCGTGAATCTGCATGTTGGCCACTTTGGCGAACATGTTAGACAAGGTGTCCATGTTTGCGAGGTGATAGTCCATGGCGATCCCTACTCCGGCCTGCTTTATTTTGGTCCAAAGTTTGCTCATCCTGGTTTGGCGCTAGAAATCTACATCCACCATTTCTCCAAAACCCTGTATGGCCAGTGGGTGAGCTTTAAGGTTGGCCATTTTATTCGCGCTCCAAAAAAATTCACGTCAGTCCAGGTGCTCAAAAGTCAGATGAGGAAAGACATTCGCGCGTTGGATTTAGCATAGTGCCCTTGGGGTTCGCCTGAATGTTGAGCGTTGTGTTCGAGTATGCAGCAGCATTTTTTAGATTCCTCTAGGTGGCACGTTTTTCGCACTTTTCAAAAGTGTTCCCTTTTTAGCAGGTTTTGGTACAAAAAGGGACAGATGGAATTGACATATAAAAGAATTAATGTAAAATGCAAATAATATTACCCTTATCACATGTCATCCCTTGAAAGTAATCTAACCATCCCGCCAAATAGGTTTTCCATAGATGGTATGCCGACAGAAGTAGAATTGCGTTTATTTGACGGTCAAGACAGGGTTTTGCCACGGATCATGTTTGCCAATCTTGAAACCGGAAATGATATGCCTGAGCGTAGCGCGATTGTTCATACTTTTGCTTTCAATGGAACGACTTTACTTACACCATCAGCGTGGGATGAACAACGTCCAAATCTAAACATAGATACTCTTGATCGTACCAGACTTCGTGGGCGTCTTTTGGTTCTCGATTTAGTCAAAGGCGTTCAATATGGCAGAGAAGAAATTAAAAGATTACTAGACGGCGAACGTATGTTAGAAGGCTGCCGATCAGAGGTCATCGTACTTCTTCGTACACAACTTATGGATAGGGTGTTAAGCATTACGGATGCGACAGGTGTTCCTGATTATGAAAAACTTGCGGGAATACAGGAAGATCGGCCTGGTCTTACGCCTGATGGTGCGGTGGTATTACAGGAAATAGAGCCAAAGGTAGTTATGATTGATAACATTAGCTTTGAACCCTCCAGAAGAGATCCTGGATTTCATGCCACTCAAAGACTTGCGGCACCGAATGGTAAAAAATTTACCCCCCTTGTTTATCATGTAGGAAATACAGGAAATTGTGATTTCAAAGAGAGGCATAATGGAAAACCTGTGCGCATTGAACTTGGTAATCCTCCAGAGGGCCTTTTAGGATATCCTGTCGGGGTTTTTGTAGAATGACATTGGTGTGGCAAAAGGCGTCATCGAATACGTACACGATTGGTGACTGGATAAATTATTCGCACTGATGTCAATTTTGCGTGTCCCTTTTTGGCAGGAATTGTCATCTGAAAAGGACATTTTTGAAAAGTGCCGAAATTGCACAGGTATACACTCCTACGGTCGGCCACCAGCATAGAAAAAAACATTTGATTGCCGTATAATCATCGCATGCTCAATTGGCTTCGTTCCTACATTAGTTATGATAATCCACTGCGCCGGGCGTGGCATTTTTTACGAGGCATGGTGGCTGCGATCGTCTATGGCTTTCCGGCTCGTAAACTCATTTGCATCGGAATCACGGGAACAAATGGAAAAACCACCACTACTCACTTACTCGAACACATCCTACGCAACAACGGCAAAAAAGTGGGAATGATTTCCACCGTTAATTTTGCGATGGATGGAACGATCACGCCGAATCTTACGCACAAAACAACTCTCTCCTCATTCAAAACTCAAAAGTTTCTCCGTGAATGTGTCCGAAAGGGGATTGAGTACGCGGTGATCGAAGCCTCTTCACAAGCTCTCCATCAATT
>JAZDOH010000110.1:0-4701 GCA_043798815.1 Candidatus Peregrinibacteria bacterium
TCCGAAAAAAAGGCGAAACCGCTGCTCCACCTTAAAGATCGCCCGCTGCTCTCTCACTTGGTTGAAAAATTACCTCGGGAATTGCCGATTCTGATTTCAGTGAATCGCGCCTTCGCGGAAGGGATTCAGCAATGGGCCAAAATCCATTCCGACCGACAAATCCAGGTGGTGGTGGAAGATTCCGAAAACGATGAAGGCAAGCTCGGCGCCCTGGCCGCCACCGCGTTTGTCATCCAGTCGCAAAAAATAGACGAAGACCTTTTGCTCATGGCCGGCGACAATTATTTCGGCTTCAGTTTTTCTGACTTTATCGCTCATTTTAAAAACAATCCCCTGCTCGCCGCTTACGATATTGGGAGTAAAGAGTCCGCCCGCAAGTTCGGCGTTGTGGTGGCCCAAGACGGCCACGTCATCGAGTTCCAGGAAAAGCCCGCACAACCTAAAAGCACGCTCATCAGCACCGGCTGTTATCTATTTCCGCAAAAAAATCTGACGGACATTGTGGAATATTCCAAAACCCACAAAGACAATCTGGGTGGCATTTTTGAATACTTCCTCAAGCGCGGAGAAACGATCGACGTGTTCCGTTTTACTGAACCGTGGTACGACATCGGCTCATTCGACGCCTATCTTCAAGCAAATTCCGAGCTCCTCGCCGGCGCCGTGATCCAGGAAGAAAGTGTGATTTTAGAGGGAAACAACCGCTTAGAAAAAGGCGTGTATCTCGGCAAAGGCGTGCACGTGACCAATTCGCTCATCGACAACTGCATCGTTCTCGACAATTGCGTCATCAATAATTGCGTCCTTCGAAACTGCGTCATCGACGAAGACTGTTATTTGAGAGGAATCGACCTAAGCCACCAAATGCTCCGTGCCGGCAGTAGGATTGAGAAATAGCTGATTTTGTGATAGAATTAAGAGATGAAACCAGATAAAGAACCCCGACGAAAAGGCTCAGTTATCCTTGGAAGTGCTCTCGCAGCGGCGTTGGCAGCGTGGCTGGCTGTGAAAGGGGAAGGGGAAGTTCCAGTCGTGAGCAAAGCCCGTGATCAGGCTGGACATGTCATTGACGGCGGCGTACAACGCACTGCAATGGTAGCAGCCGGTCGAGCTAAACTAAGAGAAGCTGGAACATTTCCTCCTCCAGAACCTTTAACCGTGAATAGTGCTTTGAGCCTTGCAAGGGAAGGAAATCTTGAGGCGGCTCAATGGCTCGTGAAAGAACTAAGGGGAAAAAGGACAAAATTATTAGAAAGCCAGAAAGGGTGGGATAAAGATGATAATGAATTTGATCGTAAATTTCGAATTGCTTTAAACGAAGCAACGAATGAGGATCAAAAGGAAAAAATCATGCGCAAACGGAAAGAGGAGATCGAAAGGAATAAAGCGGAAAGAGACGATGCTCACAGCGAAAAAGAATGGGAAAGCGCGAGCCAAACAATCGCGGATCAGGAAGGGGTATCGCTGGAAGAATGGAAAACGCTTGAAGTCGCTATTGAAATCGGAAAAAATCTCGAAGAACTAAATGATTTTTTTGAAGATGTTGGCGCGGATTTGAATGTGAATGCGCAGTACGGCTCAACCTTGCGGGCATTGATCGCTGCTGGAGAGCTTGGAGCTAAGAACCCCTTGTTGGCTCGCTTGCTTGGAGTAAGTGGTCAAGGCCTTAAAGATCTGGTCCAGGAAGCCATCGGGCAAAATCCTCTCATCCCGGAAGGTGGACGACTGAGCCCTGAAGACATCGCCAACTTGCGAGCGTGGTATGGACTTGGAGAAGCTCAGTAATCATCTAAGACTTACGACATATTCTGCTAATTTAGACAAATCATATCACTTATTGCAACGGATAATCCTTTCCGCTAAACTAACTCCGTTAACTTTTTTGATTTATGCTAAACCGAATTACCAAAGGACTGCTCGTCATCATTCTCATCGCCCTGCTGATGGGAGTTGTGGCGTTGCCTCCAAGCGCGAAAAATTACTTGGAGAAATTTTATAAAAACAGCTTCACCACGTGGCTCAAGGACCAAAAGGTTACTCTGGGGCTTGATCTGCAAGGCGGTACCCAGCTGGATTACCGGATTGACCTCCGGAACGCCGAAGCCAAAAACAACGATGATGATCCGCTCAATGATGTGGAGATCAAAGATATTGTGGAAGGCGTGCGCAACACCATGGAACGCCGCGTGAACAGTCTGGGGGTTTCCGAACCGCAGATCTACACCTCCAATGTTGCCGGAGAAGAGCATATTATTGTGGAACTGGCGGGAATTAAAGATGTGAATGAGGCCAAGGTGGTGGTGGGCAAAACCATTCAGTTGGAATTCAAAGAACCCAAAACCGCTCCGGATCCGGGAGAATTGGAACGGGTGAAGGCATCCGCCGAAGCCACCCTAAAGCAAGCGCTCAATTCCAAAACGAATTTTGAAGTTTTGGGTGAAAACACCAAGACGGCGGATGGAAAAATTGATTTCCGCACCAACCAAAAACAATTCGTCTCCAGCCTCCCCGCGCGCTACAAGGACGTTTTCGGAAAAATGAAATTGGGAACCGTGTATTCCAAGGTATTGGAAGACAAAGAAACCACGCTGGATGGAGGTGAACTGAAAGATAAAAATAAGCTTTACGTCACCAAGCTGTTGACCCAAGAACAAGCCGATCGCACCACCAAAAATGATAAAGGGGAATCTGTAACAAACAAGGAAGACCAATTCACATTTGAAGAAATCGTTTACGATTACAATCCGGATACGTGGAAGTCGACCGGACTCGATGGTTCTCATTTCAAGTCCGCCTCCATCACTTACGATCAGGTGGGACGGCCTCAGGTGAGCATTCAGTTCGACGCGGAAGGGGCTTTGATGTTTGAGGGGCTCACGGGACGGTTGGTGAACCAGCCTTTGGCGATTTTTGTGGGAGGCGATTTGATTTCACGACCCAACGTGAATGAAAAGATCGCGGGGGGCAGCGCGGTGATCACTGGCAACTTCAACATCAAACAAGCCCTCGCACTGGCCAACGATTTGAACACCGGAGCCATCGACGCGCCTGTGATTCTGAGCGGCCAATACACCATCAGTGCTTCCATTGGGGTGAACGCCCTCAAGGTATCCCTGCTTGCCGCCCTCATCGGCGTCATCGCCTTGGTTCTCTTCATGCTTCTTTACTACCGCCTACTCGGGTTTTTTGCGGTGTTGGCTCTGGGAATTTATTCCGTCATCATCCTTTTCCTCATCAACACCTTTCCAATTGTCATGACGCTCGCGGGTATTGCCGGTGTGGTGCTGAGTATCGGCATGGCGGTGGACGCGAACATCTTGATTTTTGAGCGCACTAAAGAGGAGCTGAACTCCGGTAAAAATTTCATCGCGGCCGTCGCGGCGGGGTTTGATCGCGCCTGGTCTTCCATCCGTGATTCCAACGTGTCGTCGCTCATCACCTGCGCGATTTTGTGGCTCTTCGGCAACTCCATCATCCGCGGTTTCGCCCTGATGCTCTCCATCGGTATTCTCGTTTCGATGTTCACGGCCATCACGGTAACGCGGGCGTTCCTGGTCACGATCATCAATACCCGATTCTCCAAAAACCGGTTCCTGCTTGGCGCTAAGCGCTTGGAGACTGGTAATGAAGTGACCAAGGCTTAATCATGATTGAGTTGTTTGTTGATGGAGGCGCGCGCGGCAATCCCGGCCCGGCCGGCGGAGGCTTTGTGATTTTCCGTAACGGGAAACTTGTGGCCAAGGGCAAGGAGTTTTTTGGGCATCTCACCAACAACCAGGCGGAGTATTTGGCGTTGCGCGCCGCGCTCCGGGAGGCGTACCGGCTTATTGGCGATTCTCCCCTCACCTGCCACATGGACAGCGAATTGGTGGTGCGCCAAATGACCGGCGAATACAAAGTGAGAAATGCAGAATTAAAACCCCTTTTCGCCGAAACCCGCCGAATCGCCGACCAATTCAAATCATTTAAAATTGACCACATCCCACGCGAGGACAATTACCTGGCCGACCACTTGGCCAACCAGGCGATGGATGAGGGCTAAGAATGTTTTTCTATCACCTCCAACAACTGTTTTTTGCTGTGCACGCCCACCATTTCTTCCACCACTTCGCCATCTTTAAATATCTTGAGCGCGGGGATGCTCATGATGCCATATTTTTGTGCCAACTCGCCGTTATCATCCACATTCACTTTAAAAATTTTGGCTTTGCCGCCAACTTCACCAGCTAATTCATCGATAATAGGACCTTGCTGCATACACGGCCCGCACCAGGGCGCCCAAAAATCCACGAGGACTGGTGTATTTTTGACGCTAAGAACTTCATTTTGAAATTGATCGGCATTTAGTGGGGTTGCAGACATGTTATTTAAAGATGAAAAAATAAAGGATGCTTTTTAAGAGTATCGCATTTTTTTAGGCATGTCCAAAAAATAGAAATATTCATTCATCCGACGTCGGACGGCAAAGTATTATCAGGCAGGCACCACCACCGTGGCGCTTTCTAAAAATGTCCTTTTTAGATGACAATTCCTGCAAAAAATGGACACCCAAATTTGACACTAACGCGAATGATTTACCCAATCACAAACTGCGCACATAAAAAAGGAGAGTTAGGCGGTGTGTTTGCTTTTTTTGTAATTATCTGTAATCTTTACATCCTTTTTCGTATTAATTGAATTTTATGAAAACTATAGAAGGTG